>JBGAMJ010000108.1:0-18767 GCA_044223035.1 Piscinibacter sp. | reverse complement strand
CCCGATCGTGAAAAAACCGCGCCGCCGGCCGCTTTGGCGGGGCCCGATCGCAAGCGAACGTGACCGGGCGTCAGCCGCCGCCGAGCACCCGGCCGAGCCGCGCGACGGCCTCCTGCAGCTGCGGCATCGCACTCGCGTACGACAGGCGCACCCAGCGCTCGCTGCCGGCGCGCCCGAAGTCGCGCCCGGGCGTGATCGCGACGTGCGCGCGGCGCATCAGATCGAAGGCGAAGTCCCAGCTGCTGGGCGCATGCGCCGAGCAGTCGGCCCAGGCGTAGAACGCGCCGTCGGGCAGCACCGGGACGCGCAGGCCAAGCGCGTCGAGCGCCGGCACGAGGAAGTCGCGGCGCGCCCGGAATTCCTCACGGCGCCGTTCGCATTCGGCGATCGACTCGGGCTCGAAGCAGGCCAGCGCGGCGTGCTGCGCGATCGTCGACGCGCAGATGTAGAGGTTCTGCGCGAGCTTCTCGACCGCCGGCACCAGGTCCTCGGGCAGCACCAGCCAGCCCAGCCGCCAGCCGGTCATGCTGAAGTACTTCGAGAAGCTGTTCACCGAGATCACGTCGTCGCCCTGGGCCAGCGCGCTGTGGCCGAAGCGCTCGTCGTAGCTCAGGCCGAGGTAGATCTCGTCGACGATCGTGAACCCGCCGCGCGCGCGCACCGCCCGCACGATGCGGCCCATCTCGCCGGGGTCGATCGAGGTGCCGGTGGGGTTGGACGGCGAGGCGAGCAGCACGCCGCGCGTGTGTGCCGTCCACGCGGCGGCGACGCGCTCGGCGCTGAGCTGGAAGCGCGACTCGGCCGGCGAGGGCAGCAGCACCGGCCGGCCTTCGGCGGCGGCGACGAAATGCCGGTTGCAGGGGTAGCTCGGGTCGGGCAGCAGCACCTCGTCGTCACGGTCGACCAGCGCCAGGCAGGCGAGCTGCAGCGCGGCCGACGCGCCGGCGGTGACGACGATGCGCTGCGCCGGGATGTCGAGCCCGAAGCGCTCGCCGTACCAGCGCACGATGCGTTCGCGCAGCGCGGGCAGGCCGGTGGCATCGGTGTACTGCGTGCGGCCGGCGCGGAGGGCGCGCTCGGCGGCCTCGACCACCCGCGGCGGCGCGGTGAAGTCGGGCTCGCCGATGTTCAGGAAGATCATCGGCGAGTCGGCGCACGCGGGGCTGCGCGCCAGTTCGACCGCCGCCTTGGCGCACTCCATCACGTAGAACGGCTCGATCCGGTCGAGCCGGCGCGCGGTCCGCATGGGGTGTCAGCGGCGCGCGGCGCGCGCGGCCTGTACTTCGGCCGGGCGCAGGTCGGCCGCTGCCTTGTCGAGCACGCCGTTGACGTACTTGTGGCCGTCGGTGCCGCCGAAGCTCTTCGCCAGCTCGACGCCTTCGTTGATCGCGACCTTGTACGGGATGTCGACGCAGTGCCGCAGCTCGTACACGCCGATCATCAGGATGCCGTGCTCGACCGGCGACAACTGGGTGGTCTTGCGGTCGACGTGCCGCGCCAGCACCGCGTCGATGTCGGCCGCCTCGGCGATGCAGCCGTGCAGCAGCGCATCGAAGTGGGCCGGGTCGCTCTTGTCGAACTCGTCCTGCTCGCGGATGTGGGCGTCGATCACGCCCGGCTCTTCGCCGGAGACGAGCCATTGGTACAGGCCCTGCAGCGCGAATTCGCGCGAGCGGCGGCGGCCGGCGTTCGGCGACGGGCGCTTGGGCGGGTTGCCGCGCGGCCGGGCGGCCGGCTTGCCCGCGGGGGTCTCGCTCACGACAGGCGTTCCATCAGGCGCGCCATCTCGACGGCGACGCGCGCCGCACCGCGGCCCTTTTCGTCGGCGCGGGCCAGCGCCTGCGCCTCGTTCTCGACCGTCAGGATCGCGTTGCCGATCGGGATGCCGTGGTCGAGCGCGACGCGGCTGACGCCGGCGCCGCTTTCGTTGGCGACGAGCTCGAAGTGGTAGGTCTCGCCGCGGATGATGCAGCCGAGGGCCACCAGCGCGTCGTAGTCGTCGCTGTCGGCCATCGCCTGCAGTGCCAGCGGCACCTCCAGCGCGCCGGGCACGCTGACCGAGACGATGTCGTCGGCGTGCACGCCGAGCGCCTCGAGCTCGGCCAGGCAGGCGTCGAGCAGGCGCTGCGTCAGCGAGGCGTTGAAGCGGGCGCGGACGATGCCGATGCGCAGGTCGCGCCCGTCGAGATCGTCTGCCGGATCCTGGTCGGCTCCTTGCATGGGTCGGGTGCTTTCGAGTTTCAGTGTTCGGGTTGCACGAAGCCGGTGATCTCGAGCCCGTAGCCCATCAGGCTGGGCATGCGCCGCGGGCTGCCGAGAAGCTTCATGCGCGTGACGTTCAGGTCGCGCAGGATCTGCGCGCCGACGCCGTAGGTTCGCAGGTCCATCTGGCCACGGCGACGGTCGTCGCTGCCGTCGCAGATCTTCAGGCGCGCCTCGAGCGAGGCCGCGTCCTCGCCGCAGTTCAGCAGCAGCGCGGCGCCGCGATCCTGGCGCTGCAGCAGCGACAGCGCGGTCGGCAGCGGCCAGGAGTGCGCCCAGTCGCCGGCGTCGAGCAGGTCGAGCACGGACAGCGGCTCGTGCACGCGCACCCAGACCTCGTCGCCGGGCGACCAGCGGCCGCGTGTCAGCGCGAGGTGCAGGCCGCCGGTGCGGTCGCGGTAGGACGTGCAGTCGAACTCGCCGTGCGGCGTGACGAGCGGGCGGCGGCCGATGCGCTCGATCAGCGTCTCGTTGCGGCTGCGGTATTCGATCAGCGCGGCGATGGTGCCGACCTTCAGCCCGTGCTGCTGCGCGAAGGCCATCAGGTCCGGCAGGCGGGCCATCGTGCCGTCGTCCTTCATGACCTCGCAGATCACCGCGGCGGGCATCAAGCCGGCCATGGCCGACAGGTCGCAGCCGGCTTCGGTGTGGCCGCCGCGCATCAGCACGCCGCCGTCCTGCGCCATCAGCGGAAAGATGGGGCCGGGCTGGCCCAGGTCGGCCGGGCGCGCGTCGCGCGCCACCGCGACACGCACGGTGTGCGCGCGGTCCGCCGCGGAGATGCCGGTGGTGATGCCTTCGGCCGCCTCGATCGACACGGTGAACGCGGTGCCGTGCTTGGTGCCGTTGCGCTGGACCATCGGCGGCAGGTGCAGGCGCTCGCAGCGTTCGCGCGTCAGCGTCAGGCAGATCAGGCCGCGGCCGTAGCGCGCCATGAAGTTGATCGCCTCGGCCGAGACGTGCTCGGCGGCGAGGACCAGGTCGCCCTCGTTCTCGCGATCCTCGTCGTCGACGAGGATCACCATGCGGCCGGCCGCCAGTTCGGCGATCAGCTCGGGAATCGGTGCGATGGACATCCCCGGATTGTAGGTTCCGGGGCTCAGGCGGCCGGGGCGACGGGTGCCGCGGACAGCATGCGTTCGACGTAGCGCGCGATCAGGTCGATCTCGAGGTTGACGGCCGAACCGGCCGCGAGTGCGCCCAGCGTCGTCTGCTGCAGCGTGTGCGGGATCAGGTTGATCGCGAACTCGGTTTCGGCGGGCGTGTCGGCGACGCGGTTGACGGTCAGGCTGACGCCGTTGACGGTGATCGATCCCTTGTAGGCGAGGAAGCGCCCGAGCGCGCGCGGCGCGGCGATGCGCAGCTCCCAGGATTCGCCGACCGCCGCGAAGTACGTGACGCGCCCGATGCCGTCGACGTGGCCGCTGACGAGGTGCCCGCCGAGGCGGTCGTTCGCGCGCAGCGCCTTCTCGAGGTTGACCGGGCCGGGTTGCGACAGGCCGGCCGTCTTGTCGAGGCTTTCGGCGGAGATGTCGACCTCGAAGCGCGGCGGATCGGTGCTGAAGCGGACCACCGTCATGCAGGCGCCGTTCAGCGCGATGCTGTCGCCGGTCGCGACGTCGTCGAGGTAGCCCGCGGGGGTGTCGATCCGCAGCCGCTTGCCGTGGGAGGCCTCCGCGCCGAGCGCATGGACGTCGCGGATGTGGCCGATGCCGGTGATGATGCCTGTGAACATGCCGGCGATTGTCTCAGGCCGGGCGATAGCCCCGCTGGCGGCGGCTGGCCGGCCTGGTGCGACGCCGCCGCATCGACTGGGGCCGCGGCCACGGAAGCGCCCTCGGCCAGCGGGCGGTCCCGCCGGGCAGGACGGAGCGCTCGCTTCGAAGCCTCCGGGAGCGGGGCTCAGGGCGCGTGGAGGACGGTCGCCTGCGATGGATCCGACGCGTCGCCGGTCGGGCAGGTCGCCGTCGCGCCAATCACGAGGAAGTTCTGCTGCAGCAGCGGGCCGGAGACGTCGTGGTAGTCGGCCGGATGCTCGGCGTTGGCATCGACTCGCCCGCTTCCGTCCTGGTCGGACGCATAGCGGCAGATCTGGCGCCCGTTGGCCTGCGGGCCGATCGACCAGCCGGTGGGCACCACGTCGATCCGCCCGGACCAGCGGCTGCCGACGCTCGTCGACGGGACGCGGCAGTGGTAGGCCACGAAGCGGTCGCCGAGCTCGGTCCAGCCGGCCACGCCGAGCGCGGCCGGGGTGGCGTCGACGGGCACCCACTCGCGCCGGGCGACGCCGTCGCGTTCGACCTCGACGACGCGGACCGCCTGCGTCGCGCAGACGGCGGGCGGCAGGGAGGCGTCGGTCCGGGTCAACCGGATCGACAGCGGCAAGGGCGCTGCAGCTGCAAGGGATGGGTCCGCAGCCGAAGCATCGGCGAAGCGCACGATGCCGCTCACTACCTGGGCGCTCGCCTGGCTGCAATCCTGCAGTTCGCCGGCGTCCCACGGCGATGCGGTGGCGGCGCTGTTCCAGCGGCAGACCTGCGTCACGCCGCCGGTCGCCGGGTCCACGACCCATGCATCGGCCGTCGACAGGTCGGGGCGGAGCATCGTGCGGCCGTCGTCGAGCCGGCGGCTGGAGGGCGAGAACTGCAGCGGCTCGCCGGGCAACCCTGCCCAGGCGTCGCGGGACAGCGCGGTGCTCAGCACCCCGCGCAGCAGCGGCGACTCGCGTGCCACCAGGCTGTGCAGCGTCAGCGCCTGCTCGGCGCCGGAGCGGTCGTTCCAGCTCATGCGGACGTCGAGCGACTTGAGGGGCGCCGCGGGGTCGACGCTCACCTGGCGCTCGAGTGCATAGCGCGTGTCGCCGTCCGCGCCGTCCGCGCCGGCGTTCCCGTCGGCAATCCCGTCGTACGACGGGCCGCGGGCGCTGGCCGACACGCCGACGTAGGCGCGGGCCTGTTCGACGTCGCGCTGGGCGTGGCGAACGGCCTCGGATCGCTGGCGTGCGATGTCGGCGTTCAGGCGCAGCGTGCCGTGCAGCCTGGCGACGATGACGACGCCCATGGACAGCACGAGCAGCGCAGCCAGCGCGTCGATCAGGCTGGCGCCGAGCTGCCGATGCGGGCACCCGTGACGACGAGGGCCGGGCTTGCTTGCTTGCGAGGATGGGGTCATGGCTGCTGATCCGACCAACTGCCGGGCACACGGACGAAGCTGCCGCTGCGGTGCTGCAGGTGCTCGAGCAGCCGCCGGTCGTAGCGGACGGCCAGCGGACCGTCGATCTGCAGGTCGCCGGCGGACAGCAGGGCGCCATCCACCTGCGCGCCTTCGGGCGGAATGCCGCGCCAGACGATCGCGTCCGCATGCAGCACGCCGTGGATCGCGATGCCGCCGTCGAGCCGTGCCTGCCCGCGCACGACGATCACGACCGGGCGCGCGGGCGTGCCGAGCTGCAGCGGGCCGGAAAGCGCCAGATCGCCGTCGACCCACAGGATCGGGCTGGTGGCGTTGTCGCCGGCAGCGCCGTCGGCGATGGCGGTCGGCAACGCGGCGCTGCAATCGCTGCCGCAGTCGACCGGCTTGACCGCCGGTTGCCGCGCCCATTCCACCGGCGGCACGCCGAAGTGGCGGACGAACCAGGCCGTGGCGTCCGCGTCTGCGAGTGCGCTCACGCCGGCGCGGACCGCCAGCGCACCGGACGCCCCGGGTGCCGTCCGGATGCGCGCGTTCGGCAGGTGCGCCCGCCCGCCGGCCACCGCGACCGCAGCCCCCGAGGAGGCATCGCCGTTCTGAAGCACGACAGCCGAACCGCCGGTGTCGATCGACCCTCGGGCCATCAGCGGTGCCGGGGGACGTGCGACGAGGCCGGGGAACAGGGCCACGTCGACGTGCGCGGCAGCGGGCGGCGAGTGCGCGTCGCCGCCGCGCGCGTCACATGCGTTCGCGGCGCTGGCGCAACCGGTCACGGCGAGGCGGACCGACCCGTCCGGGCCGGCCGGCTCGAGGTGTGCGATGAAGCCGGGATGCGGATCCTCGTCGCCAGCCGCGGGCGGGCGCGCGGGGCCGTCGATCGGGCAGTGGCATGCCCATCGATCGCCGACGTGCCGGCAGGCCACGTCGAGCACCACGCGCTGCGTTCCGGCCAGGCGGGTGGCGGGCAGGTGCTGGCGCAGGGCTGCGTCGTAGTTCAGCAGGCGATCGCGAAAGCTTCGCGTCGCGAGCGTGTCGGACGGAAGGCAGTCGCTTCCGATCGGCGACGGGTTGTTCAGCATCGCCAGCGTCCATTCGAGTCCGGCGGCGGCGGTCTCGGCCGAGCGCGTCGCGTGCCAGTGATTGACCGACAGGTGGTGCTCCAGCAGCACATGCCGGCCGGTGTAGCCGACGACCAGCGTCAGCGCAAGGAAGATGGCGATGCTGACGACGACGCTGGCCCCGCCGCGCTGGCGGTGCCGTCGGTCCGGCCGATGGTGTGTGGCGCTCATGCTTCAGCCCGCACAGCCGTCGGCGATCACGTCGTTGGGCAGCCGGATGGTGGCGGTGAGCGTTCGCGTCGCGCTGGCGTCCTGTGCCGAACGCGCCGCGAGGCGAAGCTCGAGCTGGCGCAGGTCCAGGTGCGGACGGCAGCCCGGCCGGGCGAGCGTGCAGCGGCCTTCGCAGGTGGCGGTGAGATCGACCTCGCGCACGGTGGGCCGCACCTCGAACGCGGTGACGACCATCGAGCCGGTGTCGGACAGGGTCTGCCAGCCGCTGCTGCCGAGCTTCATCTCGAGTGCACCCTGGCGAAGCCGGAAACCGAGCTGCTCGCGTGGGTCGAGGCTGCCGTTCTCGACCTCGTCGCGCGAATACGAGAACCCGACGTCGCTGCTGCCCACGCTGAGCAGCCGGTAGGGGTTGGCGGCGATGGCGCTGTCGCCATGGCCGGGGCCGGCAACCGCCGCGCCCCAGTAGCCCGCCCGGCGCAGGTCGCGCGAGACCAGGTCGAGCGTGGTGCGGAGGTCCTGCATCAGGCGGCTGTCGGCACGCAGGACGCGTTGCTGCAGCATGCCGCTGGCCAGCAGCATCAGGCCCGCCGCGATGATGACCAGCCCGATCGCCAGGCCCACCATCAATTCGACAATCGAGACGCCGCGTTCTTGCGCCCGGCGCATCGCGATCGCCGGCGCGACGCGCGGTCGACTTCTTCCGAGGGTGTTCATCGCGCGTCCGATCATTGGCCCCAGCAGCGGCGATTGACGCCGCTGTCGTTGGCGACGCTCGCGTCGGGCCCCGAGGACTGGCGCACCATCGGCCCGTTGACTTCGATTCGCAGGTGACGGCAAGTGACATCGCGCTCCTGGCTGCCGACGGCGCGCATCGAGACCACGTAGCCGGTTCCCGACTCGCCGGACAGCGCGATCGCGTAGTGGGCGGATGGCGAGGTCGGCGGGTGGCCGATCGCGCTGAGTGCGCCGTAACTCATGTGTTCGGATCGGTAGCGCTCCTGGGCGGCCTGGATGCGCATCGCGGCGACCAGCGCGTCGCTGCGGCGTGCCGTGCGCAGGTAGGACTGGACGCCGCCGACCGCGACCGACGACAGGATGCCGGCGATGGCCATCGTGATCAGGGCCTCGATCAGCGTCAGGCCAGCGGCATATCGGCGTCTGCGGAGCGGCGTGGCGAGGGCGAGGGGCTTCGCGTTCATCGCGGCGCTCCTCAGCAGGCCCGCAGGCCGAAGCCCGCGTAGGCGCTGCCTGCCGGCGCGCAGGTGCGGATCCGGCCCATCAGGTTGACCACGTGGTGGATCGCCTGGCCCCGGCTGGACTGCACCATCAGCGTGGCTGCCGGCGTGCTGGTGCCGAGCTGGGGATCGAAGACGATCGATGCCACGTTGGCTGCGATCGAGACGCCGTCGGTCGCAGGCTGCACGGCGACCAGCGAGGCATGCCGATCGTCGACGCACGCGGCGGTGCCGGCGATGTCGCAGCGGCAGGCACCGGCGATGCCGTCATGCACCACATAGCAGCTCCCGCCCGTGACGCGCTGAAACTCGACGCGCCTCGGCTCGCCTCGCATCACCGCTTCGGCGCGGGCGAACTGGACATCGGCTGCCAGCCGGGCGGCGGTGCCTTCGAGGCGGCGGCGGGCGATGAAGTCGCCGATGCCGGGCGTGACCGACGAGGCCACGATCACCGTGACCGCGGTGACGACGCACGCTTCGATCAGCGTCACGCCGCGTTGTGCCTGCACTCTGTGCATGTGGGGTTCCCTCCCTGGGATCTGTG
This sequence comes from Piscinibacter sp., assembly GCA_044223035.1. Classification (GTDB taxonomy): domain Bacteria; phylum Pseudomonadota; class Gammaproteobacteria; order Burkholderiales; family Burkholderiaceae_C; genus JBGAMJ01. Next base: position 10,248 of record JBGAMJ010000108.1, on the reverse strand, counting down.
CAGCGAGTGTGCGCAGGCGGCGGCGTGCGCCGTGACCCCTCGAAGTGGGAAACACGGGCGTCCGGTGGAGGGTGCTTGAACCCGGGGCGAGGAATACCCTCAGCCGCGCGGTTCGGCAAGATTTGGACTTCGACTCACCGCCATCGGCGGCTCGGCAGGCACCCATCGGGCACCGCCGCGAGGGAACGATCAGATGTCGCGGATCAGTTGCCGGAACTCGTCGACATCCTCGAAGCTGCGGTACACCGACGCGAAGCGCACATAGGCGACCTTGTCGATGCGCTTGAGCTCACGCATCACCAGTTCGCCCAGCCGCGTCGACGGCACTTCCTTGGCGCCGCTGCCGAGAAGCTTGTCCTGGATGCGCTCGACCGCGGCGTCGATCTGCTCCACGCTGACCGGCCGCTTGCGCAGCGCGAGCGTCATCGAGGCGCGCAGCTTGGCCGAATCGAAGTCGGCGCGGCGGCCGTCCTTCTTGACCACCGAGGGCAGCGCGATCTCGGTGCGCTCGTAGGTCGTGAACCGCTTGTCGCAACTTTGGCAGCGGCGGCGGCGCCGAACGACATCGCCTTCGTCGGACTCCCGGGTCTCGACGACCTGGGTGTCCTGGTGGCTGCAGTAGGGACAGCGCATGTCGGTTCGGGGCCGTCGGTCCGGTGCGGGTCGGCGGCCCCAGGGCCCGGCTCAGCGGTAGACCGGGAAGTCGCGCGTCAACAGCGCGACCTGGCTGCGCACCGCGGCGATGGTGTCGGCGTCGTGCGGCTTGTCGAGCACGTCGGCGATCAACTGGCCGACGCGATGGGCCTCGCCTTCCTTGAAGCCGCGGGTGGTCATCGCCGGTGAACCGAGGCGGATGCCGCTCGTCACCATCGGCCGCTGCGGATCGTTCGGGATGCCGTTTTTGTTGCAGGTGATGTGCGCCTGGCCGAGCACCGCCTCGGCCTCCTTGCCGGTCAGGTTCTTCGGCCGCAGGTCGACCAGCATCACGTGGCTTTCGGTGCGGCCGCTGACGATGCGCAGCCCACGCGCCGTGAGCGATTCGGCCAGCGCCGCGGCGTTGCGCACCACCTGCTGCTGGTAGACCTTGAAGTCGGGCGACAGCGCCTCCTTGAAGGCCACCGCCTTGGCGGCGATCACGTGCATCAGCGGCCCGCCCTGGATGCCGGGGAAGATGGCGCTGTTGATCGCCTTGGCGACCGGATCCTTCATCAGGATGATGCCGCCGCGCGGGCCGCGCAGGCTCTTGTGCGTGGTCGAGGTGACGACGTCGGCATGGGGCACCGGGTTGGGGTACACGCCGGCGGCGATCAGGCCGGCGTAGTGCGCCATGTCGACCATGAAGTACGCGCCGACGTCGCGCGCGACCTTCGCGAAGCGCTCGAAATCGATGCGCAGGCTGTAGGCCGATGCGCCGGCGATGATCAGGCGCGGCTTGTGCTCGTGCGCCAGGCGTTCCATCGCGTCGTAGTCGATCGCCTCGCTGGCATCGAGGCCGTAGCTGACGACCTTGAACCACTTGCCGCTCATGTTCAGCGGCATGCCGTGGGTCAGGTGGCCGCCTTCGGCGAGGCTCATGCCCATGATCGTGTCGCCGGGCTGCAGCAGGCCGAAGAACACGGCCTGGTTGGCCTGCGAGCCGGAATTGGGCTGCACGTTCGCGTGCTCGGCGCCGAAGAGCTGCTTGACGCGGTCGATCGCAAGCTGCTCGGCGATGTCGACGAATTCGCAGCCGCCGTAGTAGCGCTTGCCGGGGTAACCCTCGGCGTACTTGTTGGTGAGCTGCGTGCCCTGCGCCGCCATCACCGCCGGAGACGCGTAGTTCTCCGAGGCGATCAGCTCGATGTGCTCTTCCTGGCGCTGGTTTTCACTCTGGATCACCGACCACAGCTCGGGGTCGACGTGGGCGATGGTGGATTGGGTGCGGTCGAACATTCGGCAGTCCTCTCGAGCGGATGGCCCACGGCTGCGAGCGCGCGACACGGTGGTGGCGCGCGGCCGAAGGGCTGCCCAGGCGAACGGCTGGAACGGTGGCGTGCCCGGATGGACCCGCTGCCGACCGCACTTCCCGGTGGTTCACCACCTCAGGCCCGCGGCGGATGCCGGAACCCCATCGCCAGTTGTGCGGTTCGTGCATTTTACCCGGCGACGCGCCCGAAGGCGGCTTGACGCCGTGAGCGCCCCCAAGGCCGACGCCTTGCGTCGTCCACCCCCGACGGGGATGAGGAAACTCCGGGCGGCCGGGCGTTTCCTGATGAGGCGCGGGGCCGACGCAGCGCCGGAGGCGCGGACGGAACCCACCGCGGTTGCGGTCGCCGGGCGGCTACCACCCGGCCGCTCAGCCGAGCGCCGCGACGTGATCCGCGCTGTGCTTGTCCTCGGACGCCGCCGGTGCCACCGGCTCGGCCTCGTTGTGGGCGCGGGCGGGTGCCGGCGCGGGCCGGCTGGTCGTGATCGTCACCGACTTGCCGCCGGACACCTGGCGGAGCTGGGTCTGCTCGAACAGCACCTTGCCGGCGTAGCCGCCGTCATCGGCCTGGTTGCCGGCGCCGACATAGGCGCGCAGCCCGGCCTCGAGGCTGCCGGCGCGCGCGATGCACTCCTTCAGCACCAGCACGCCGACGCGCAGGTTGGTGACGGGGTCGAACGCGGCCAACGTACCGCCGAAGGCTTCGTACTTGTCGTCGTGCACGCGGGTCATCACCTGCATCAGCCCCTGCGCGCCGACGGGGCTCTGCGCGAACGGGTTGAAGCTGGATTCGACCGCCATGATCGCGAGGATCAGCGTCGGGTCGAGGCCGACGCGGTCGCCCACGCTCCAGGCTTCCTTGACCAGCCGGCCGACCGGCTCCGGCGCCACCTTGTAGCGGCGCGACAGCCACAGCGCGACGGCCGCCTGCGGGCGCGTCAGGTCCTTCAGGTGGGCGGCGGTGCTGCGCGAGGCGGCGTCCGGCTCGCTCAGTTCGGCGACGACGAGTTCGGCCGGATCGGTGCGGGCCTCCTGGCGCGCCTGCAGCCAGCTCAGCGCCTGCACTTCGATGTCGTGGCGCCAGTCGTCCCGACCGGCGAGGAACAGCACCGCAGCCACTGCGCCCAGGCCCAGCAGGGCAAAGGTGTTGTGGCTCACCTCGAGCAGGCCGTGGCCCGCATCACGCAGGAAGACCCCTGCGGAACCGGCACACGCGTTGGCCGCGTACCGGGCCTTCGTCGTCAAGCGGCGAAGCACAGTCATCGTTGTCCTTTCCATCCCGCGCGTTCATCACCACCACACGGCACGGGACCGGGGCAACGGCGAGACGGCGGCAATAATCGGCTCGGGCAGGGTGACGAAAGTCGGGCACGGTGCTGTCTGTCGACACGTCCCGGCGGCCCTTCGTCGTCCCACCCAGTCCCCCAAAAGGGGCGCGGGTTATCCCTGATCTGCGTCAGGTGAAGCGAATTCTAGGAAGTGACTTCATAACTCGTCAAGATTTTGAATCGCGGTCTTAACTACTATTTGATATGAAGTACCGTGATCTGCGCGACTTCATGGCCGGCCTGGAGCGCCTCGGCGAGCTGCGACGCGTCGGAGAGCCAGTGTCGGCGCGGCTCGAGATGACGGCGCTGTCCGATCGGGTGCTTCGCGCGGGCGGTCCGGCACTGTGGTTTGAAAACCCCACCGGTTACAAATTTTCTGCGTTGACGAACCTGTTCGGCACGCCGAAACGGGTCGCGATGGGCATGGGCGCGGCAGATGTCGGCCAGCTGCGCGAGGTCGGAACCATGCTCGCGAGCCTGAAGGAGCCCGAGCCGCCGCGCGGCTTAAAGGACGCCGGCAAGCTGGCGCAGATGGCCAAGGCGCTGTGGGACATGAAGCCCGCGGTCGTGCGCCGGGCCGATTGCCAGCAGGAGGTGCTCGAAGGCAGCGACGTCGATCTCGGCCGGCTGCCGGTGCAGACCTGCTGGCCGGGCGACGCCGGGCCGCTGATCACCTGGGGGCTGGTCGTGACGCGCGGGCCGCGCGGCGTGCCGCGGCCGCGCCTGCGCCAGAACCTCGGCATCTACCGCCAGCAGGTGATCGACCGGCACCGGGTGATCATGCGCTGGCTGGCGCATCGTGGCGGCGCGCTCGATTTCCGCGACTTCGCGCTGGCCCGGCCCGGCGAGCCGTTCCCGATCGCCGTCGCGCTGGGGGCCGACCCGGCAACCATCCTCGGCGCGGTCACGCCGGTGCCGGACAGCCTGTCCGAGTACCAGTTCGCCGGGCTGCTGCGCGGCAGCCGCACCGAGGTGGTGGCCACGTCGGTGGGCGAGGGCGACCTGCTGCTGCAGGTGCCGGCCAGCGCCGAAATCGTGCTCGAGGGGCACATTCCGGCGGCCGAGGCGGGGTTCACCGGCCGCAGTGCGCATGGGGTTCCGCTGCGCGAGCACCACGGCCATCTGCAGGCGCTGGAAGGGCCATTCGGCGACCACACCGGCTACTACAACGAGCAGGACTGGTTCCCGGTGTTCGAGATCAGCCGCATGACGATGCGGCGCGACCCGATCTACCACTCCACCTACACCGGCAAGCCGCCGGACGAACCGGCGGTGCTCGGCGTGGCGCTGAACGAGGTGTTCGTGCCGATCCTGCAGAAGCAGTTTCCGGAGATCGTCGACTTCTACCTGCCGCCCGAAGGCTGCAGCTACCGGATGGCGATCGTCAGCATCCGCAAGAGCTACGCGGGGCACGCCAAGCGCGTGATGTTCGGCGTCTGGAGCTTCCTGCGGCAGTTCATGTACACGAAGTTCATCGTCGTCACCGATGCGGACGTCGACGTGCGCGACTGGCGCGAAGTGATCTGGGCCATCACGACACGGATGGACCCGGTGCGCGACACCACGCTCGTCGACCACACGCCGATCGACTACCTCGACTTTGCGTCGCCGGTCAGCGGCCTGGGCGGCAAGATGGGGCTGGATGCGACGAACAAGTGGCCCGGCGAGACCACGCGCGAATGGGGCCGCCCGATCAAGATGGACGCCGCGGTGGAACAGCGCATGGAAGCGCTGTTCGGTGCGGTGATGAAGCCATCGGGCGGTTGAGGACCGCTCGACGGCCGCTCGAGAACCGCCCGAGGACGCGTTTGCCGCAGCGGATCGCCGGCGGATCGGGGGGCGCCGAGATCACGAGCGAATTGCAGGGCGATGGGCTTGACCGCGGGTGGCGACGGGATTAACTTCCGGCTGCCTGTTCCACAGGCACACCCAAGGGGCGCAGTCACTGCGCGCCAGGAGCCCTGGACCTCAATCCTCCGGAGCCCCGAATTGGTGGCGTCAGCCACCCACCCCTCCCACCGAAAGGCTGGGAGGGGTTTGTGTTTCTGGGGTGCCTTTTTTGGCGACTGTCGTGGCGAACTTCGACGCGCCTACATCCCCGCGTAGTTCGGCCCGCCGCCGCCCTCGGGCGTGACCCAGACGATGTTCTGCGTCGGGTCCTTGATGTCGCAGGTCTTGCAGTGCACGCAGTTCTGCGCGTTGATCTGCAGGCGCTGCGCGCCGGTGTCTCCGACGAATTCGTACACGCCTGCCGGGCAGTAGCGGCTCTCCGGGCCGGCATAGGTCGCGAGGTTCATCGCCACCGGCACCGAGGCATCCTTCAGCGTCAGGTGCGCCGGCTGGTTCTCCTCGTGGTTGGTGTTGCTGATGAACACGCTGGACAGCCGGTCGAAGGTGATCTTGCCGTCGGGCTTGGGGTAGGCGATCGGCGTGCACTGCGATGCCGGCAGCAGCATCGCGTGGTCGGGCTGCGTGCGGTGGATCGTCCACGGCGGCGACTTCATGCCCAGCCGCGGCAGCAGCCACTGCTCGATGCCGGTCATCGCGGTGCCGACGTAGAAGCCCTTCTTGAACCACTGCTTGAAGTTGCGCGAGCGGTCGAGTTCCTCGTGCAGCCAGCTCGTGGCAAAGGCCTCGGGATAGGCGCTCAGCTCATCGTGCTGGCGGCCGGCGGCGAGCGCGTCGAACGCAGCGTCGGCCGCCAGCATGCCGGTCTTGATGGCGGCGTGGCTGCCCTTGATGCGCGAGGCGTTCAGGAAGCCCGCATCGCAGCCGACCAGTGCGCCGCCCGGGAACACCGTCTTCGGCAGGCTCAGCAGGCCGCCGGCCGTGATAGCGCGCGCCCCGTAGCCCAGGCGCTTGCCGCCCTCGAGCACTGCCCGGATGCGCGGGTGCGTCTTCCAGCGCTGCATCTCCTCGAACGGGCTGAGCCACGGGTTGCGGTAGTCCAGCCCGGTGACGAAGCCGAGCGTGACCTGCCGGTTCTCCAGGTGGTACAGGAAGCCGCCGCCGTAGGTCGCGTTGTCCATCGGCCAGCCGGCGGTGTGCACCACCAGGCCGGGCTGGTGCTTGTCGGGTGCGACTTCCCACAGCTCCTTGATGCCGATCGCGTAGCCCTGCGGGTCGCGGCCCTCGTCGAGCTTGTAGCGTGCGATGAGCTGCTTGCCCAGGCTGCCGCGCGCGCCTTCGGCGAACACGGTGTACTTGGCGCGCAGTTCCATGCCGAGCTGGAAGTTGTCGCCCGGCTCGCCGTCCTTGCCGATGCCCATGTTGCCGGTGGACACGCCGACGACCTGGCCGGCGTCGCCGTACAGCACCTCGGCGGCGGCGAAGCCCGGGAAGATCTCGACGCCCAGCGACTCCGCCTGCTGCGCCAGCCAGCGCACCACGCTGCCCAGGCTGATGACGTAGTTGCCCTCGTTGTGCATGCAGTCGGGAACCAGCGCGTCCGGGGTCTTGAACGCCCCGGTCTCACTGAGGATCAGCACCTCGTCGCCGGTGACCGGCTGGTTCAGCGGCGCGCCGAGCGCCTTCCAGTCGGGGATCAGCTCGGTCAGCGCGCGCGGGTCCATCACCGCGCCGGAGAGGATGTGCGCGCCCGGCTCCGAGCCCTTCTCGAGCACGACGACCGAGACCTCCCTGCCTTGCAGCGCGGCGAGCTGCTTCAGGCGGATCGCCACGGACAAGCCCGCCGGGCCGGCGCCGACGACGACGACGTCGTACTCCATCGCTTCACGCGGGCCATGCTGGGCAATGATTTCTTCGGGGGTCATGAGGGCGCTCTCCGTGGTTCGGCCACGCGGATGGGGCATGAGTTTACGAGGTCGCCGCTGCTCCGCGGCGCGCCGCGCACGCGTGCTATCGTGACCGCGAACCTTCGAAGGAGCCGATGGCATGAGTTATTCGATCGACCTCTCGGGCCGCGTGGCGCTCGTCACCGGCGCGTCGAGCGGGCTGGGCACGCAGTTCGCGAAGACGCTGGCGGCGGCCGGCGCGGCGGTCGTCCTCGCCGGGCGGCGCGTCGACCGGCTGAAGTCGCTGCACGCCGAGATCGAAGCGGCGGGCGGCGACGCGCACGTCGTGCGGCTCGACGTGACGGACCATGCGAGCATCAAGTCGGCGGTCGCGCATGCCGAGACCGAAGTCGGCACCCTCGACATCCTCATCAACAACTCGGGCGTCGGCGCGACGCAGAAGCTCGTCGACGTGAGCCCGGCCGACTACGACTACGTGATGAACACGAATGCCAAGGGCGCGTTCTTCGTCGCCCAGGAGGTCGGCAAGCGAATGATCGCGCGCGCCAGCGGCGCCGCGCCGGGCACCTTTACCGGAGGGCGGATCGTCAACATCGCGTCGATGGCGGGGCTGCGCGTGCTCGGGCAGATCGGCGTCTACAGCATCAGCAAGGCGGCGGTCGTGCACATGACGCGCTCGATGGCGCTCGAGTGGGGGCGCTTCGGCATCAACGTCAACGCGATCTGCCCCGGCTACATCGACACCGAGATCAACCACCACCAATGGGAGACCGAGCGCGGCCAGAAGCTGATCGCGACCCTGCCGCGCCGGCGCATCGGCCAGCCGCAGGACCTCGACACGGTGCTGATGATGCTGTGCGCGAACGAGAGCCACTTCATCAACGGCGCGATCATCCAGGCCGACGACGGCTTCGCGGTTTGATCATCGAAATTGCCACATGAGTCTTCGGCCGCTCTCGCCGCTCGAAGCACGCGTGCTCGGCGTGCTGGTCGAGAAACAGCACACGGTCGCCGACAGCTACCCGCTCTCGCTCAACGCGCTCGTCCTCGGCTGCAACCAGAAGACGGCGCGCGACCCGGTGATCGCCGCGACGGAGGCCGAGGTGCAGGTCGCGATCGATGCCCTGAAGGCGCTTGCGCTCGTGGTCGAGGTCAGCGGCAGCCGGGTCGCACGCTTCGAACACAACTTCAAGCGCGTGCTCGGCGTGCCGGGGCAGTCGGAGGCGATCCTCACCCTGCTGATGCTGCGCGGGCCGCAGACGGTGGCCGAGCTGCGTGCTTCGACCGAGCGGCTGCATCGTTTCGCCGACATTTCGTCGGTCGAAGGCTTTCTCGACGAACTCGCCGCCCGCGAGCCGCCGCTCGTCGTCAGGCTGCCGCGTGCGGCGGGCGCGCGCGAGCAGCGCTGGGCGCATCTGCTGTGCGGCGAGGTCGCCGCGCCTTCATCGATCGCAGCCGACACCGAGGACTTCGTCGCCGCAGGCGAGATTGCGGCGATCAAGGCCGAGCAGGCGCGCCTGGCGCAGGAGGTCGCGGCACTGCGCGCGGCCGTCTCGCGGATCGCGGCCGAACTCGGGATCGACCCGCACTGACGATGCAAGGCGTGAGCATTCGGCCCGCCACGGTGCAGGACGCGCCAGCGGTCGCGCGCATTCACTGGGACAGCTGGGTCGCGACCTACGGCAGCGTCTTTCCGCAGGCGATGTTCGACGAGTTTCCGCTCGCGCAGCGCGAAGATATCTGGTCGCGCGACCCCGCACGGCATGGCGATCCGACGCTGCGCCGCCAGCTGCTCGTTGCCGCGGCAGGCGAGCGACTGGTCGGATTCGCGAGCGTCGGACCGTACCGGCTGCAGGACTCGGATGATCCGGCTGCCGCGCCCGACGGCGAACTGTTCGCCATCTACCTCGATCCGGCGCTGCAGCGCAAGGGCATCGGCCGTGCCCTCTGGCAAGCGAGCAGCGCCTGGCTGCAATCGGCCGGCTTCGAGGCGTTTCGCCTGTGGTGCATCGACGGCAACGCGGCCGAGGCGTTCTATCGCGCGATGGGCGCGCAATGTGTCGCGCACCGGAACTTCGATGCCCATGGCGGGCAACTCGGCGAGAACTGCTACCGTGCCGCGACGCGCGAGAGCTGCTGACTCATTCCAACCCTTCCCGAACCAGACCATGCGCATCGACATTCCCGAACGCAAGAAGCTCACCTACGAGATGGTGATCCCGATCCGCTGGGGCGACATGGACGCGATGGGGCACGTCAACAACACGCTCTACTTCCGCTACCTCGAGACGATCCGCATCGAGTGGCTGCACTCGCTCGGCACGACACTGAAGCCGGAAGGCGAAGGCTTCGTGATCGTCAACGCGTTCTGCAACTTCATCCGCCAGCTCGAGTACCCGGGAGACGTGCGGGCCCGCCATTACGTCGGCAGCGTCGGGCGATCGAGCTTCGACACCTTCGTCACGCTCGAACGCGACGACGAGCCCGGCGTGCTCTACGCAACGGGCGGCGCGACGACCGTGTGGCTCGACTTCCCGGCCAAGAAGACGCTGCCGCTGCCGGACTGGCTGCGCGCGATCCTGACCTGAAGGGCACGCAGGGTGGCAGCGTTTCGCAGCGACGCGCGACGCGTCTGGGTGCGCGAGGCGGTACGCCGCATCGAGGCCGACTTTCAGCGTTCGAGCGACACCCACTTGATCCCGGTTGCGCTGCCCGGATTCCCCGGTGTGCTGCTGTACCTGAAGGACGAATCGAGCCACCCGACGGGCAGCCTCAAGCACCGGTTGGCGCGCAGCCTCTTCCTCTACGCGCTGTGCAACGGCTGGCTGAACGAAGGCTCGACGATCGTCGAGGCGTCGAGCGGATCGACAGCGATCAGCGAGGCCTACTTCGCGCGGCTGCTCGAGCTGCCGTTCGTCGCCGTGATGCCGAGCGGCACCTCGGTGCAGAAGATCGCGGCGATCGAGTTTCACGGCGGGCGCTGCCATCTCGTCGACCGCGCGGGAGCGATCCATGCCGAGAGCGAGCGTCTGGCGCGCGAACACGGGGGCCACTTCATGGACCAGTTCACGCATGCCGAACGGGCGACCGACTGGCGCGCCAACAACAACATCGCCGAAAGCATCTACAGCCAGATGCGGCGCGAGACGCATCCGTGCCCGGCGTGGATCGTCGCCAGTGCCGGCACCGGCGGCACGCT
>JBGAMJ010000107.1:0-19037 GCA_044223035.1 Piscinibacter sp. | reverse complement strand
CCGCTCGAGCTCGACCGCATCCTCGGCGACGAGCGCAACTTCGCCGGCACCAGCTTCGTGACGCTGGACATGTTCGGCAGCTACCAGTACGGCAGCGAGCTGCTGAACGTCAGCCACGACCCGACGCGCGGCGAGCAGCTCGCCAGCTTCGGCTTCGACGACGACGGCACGCCGGCCGAGCGGCGGCTGCTGATCGAGCGCGGCCGGCTGGTGCGGCCGCTGGGCGGCGCGGTGTCGGTGGCGCGCGCCCGATCGCTCGGCTTCGCGCTCGACGGCGTCGCGACCTCGCGCTCCTCGAGCTGGAACCGCGCGCCGATCGATCGCATGAGCAACCTGAACATCGAGCCCGGCGGATCGTCGCTCGACGAGATGATCGCCGGCATCGAGCTCGGCGTGATGCTGCGCACCAACTGCTCCTGGAGCATCGACGACTCGCGCAACAAGTTCCAGTTCGGCTGCGAGCACGGGCGGATGATCCGCGGCGGCCGGCTGGCCGAGGTGGTGCGCAACCCGGGCTACCGCGGCATCAGCGCCACCTTCTGGCGCTCGCTGGCGATGGTCGGCAACGGCGACACCTTCCGCGTGCTCGGCACGCCGTTCTGCGGCAAGGGCGAGCCCTCGCAGGTGATCCGCGTCGGCCACGCCACGCCGGCCTGCGTGTTCCGCGGCGTGGCCGTCTTCGGTGGGGACGCGTGAGCATGGGAGCGCGGGATTCCGTGAGAAACGAACAGCGCAGCCCGCTGACGCGCCGTGCGCATTTCGACGCGCTGGCCGACGCGCTGTGCGTGCCCACGCCGGGCACCGACCGCGTCACGCTGGCGCTGAAGGCCGAGGGCTCGGACTTCGTCCGCTTCAACCGCAGCGCGGTGCGGCAGGCGACGCAGGTGTCGCAAGGCCACGCGACGCTGGCGGTGATGCGCGGGCGCCGCCGCAGCGAGACCCGGCTGGCGCTGAGCGGCCGCCTCGCCGACGACATCGCCGCGCTGCGCGCCGAGCGCGGCGCGATGCTGGCGCAGCTCGACGAACTGCCGGACGACCCGCACCTGCTGCTGCCCGAGGGCGTGTCGACCAGCGAGCGCGACGAATCCGGCCGCCTGCCGTCGGCCGAGCAGCTCGTGCGCGCGGTGGCGGCCACCGCGGCCGGGCTCGATTTCGTCGGCTTCTACGCCGGCGGCGACGTGGTGCGTGCGTTCGCCGACGACGCCGGCAGCCGCCACTGGCACCGCGTCGAGAGCTTCCACATCGACTGGTGCCTCTACCACGCGGCCGACCGGGCGGTGAAATCCGCCTACGCCGGCACGCACTGGGACGATGCCGAATTCGCCCGCCGCGTCGACGCCGGCCGCTTGCAGCTCCCGCTGCTGGCGCTGCCCCCGCGGCGGCTGTCGCCGGGCGAGTACCGCGCCTGGTTCGCACCGGCGGCGATGGGCGAGCTGCTGTCGGTGCTCGGCTGGAGCGGGTTCAGCGGGCGCGCGCGCCGCACCGGCACCTCGAGCCTGGTGCGCCTGGAACACGGCGACGCCGCGATGCACCCGGACATCCACATCGAGGAGGACACCGCCGGCGGCATCGCCCCGGCGTTCACTGCCGACGGATTCACGCGGCCCGGGCGGATCGCGCTGGTCGAGGGCGGGCGCGCCGGCGGCACGCTCAATTCGTCGCGCACCGCGCGCGAGTACGGGCTGCCGGCCAACGGCGCGAACATGCTGGAGTCGCCGGAGTCGCTGTCGCTGCGCACCGGCTCGCTGCCCAGCGACGATGCGCTGGCGGCGCTCGACCACGGCCTGGTCGTCAGCAACCTCTGGTACCTGAACTACTCCGACCGGCAGGCCTGCCGCGCGACCGGCATGACGCGCTTCGCCTGCTTCTGGGTGGAAGACGGCCGGCTGGTGGCGCCGGTGTCGGTGATGCGCTTCGACGACTCGCTGCTGCGCATGTTCGGCGAGGGCCTGCTCGGCCTGGGGGACCGCGCCGAGATCATCCCGGAGAACAGCACCTACGAGAACCGCCACCTCGCCTCGGTGACGACGCCGGGCGCGCTGGTGGACGGCTGGCGGCTGACGCTCTGAAGCGCTGCCGGGGGAAGGCGGGCCGGGGCACCCGAACGGGGCGCCGGCCGGCACCGAAATGAAGCGCGCTGCGGCGGCTCTCAAGGAAACGCCGGGCCGCCCCAAGTTTCCTTGTCCCCCACGGGGGGCGGGCTGGGCGAAGCCCGGACCTGGGGGCGCTCAGAAATCCATGTCGAGCTCTTCGATGTCGTCGGGCTCGGCGCGGGCGGCGGCCACCCACTCCTGCATCTCGGGCATCGCCATGATCGTCTGGCAGTAGGCCGCGCACACCGGCGGCAGCGCCACGTCGTAGGTGAGGAAGCGCGTCGCCACCGGCGCGAACATCGCGTCGGCCATGCCGCGCTGCGCGCCGAACAGGTAAGGCCCGCCGTAGGTGGCAAGGCATTCGGTCCAGATCTCGACGATGCGCTCGATGTCGGGCAGCGCGCCGGTCCAGACCTTGTAGCCCGGGTGGTGCGCCTTCAGGTTCATCGGCAGCGACGAGCGCAGGTTCGCGAAACCGGAGTTCATCTCGCCGCTGACCGAGCGGCAATGCGCCCGGGCGATGCGGTCGGCCGGCATCAGCCCGGCATCGGGCTTGATCTCGTTCAGGTACTGCGCGATCGCGAGCGTGTTCCAGACCCGCGCGCCCTCGTGGGTCAGGCACGGCACGCGGATCGACGGCGCGAGCAGCAGCAGTTCCTTGCGCGCATCGGCGTCGTCCGGCGACACCATCACCTCGGTGAACTCGATGCCGGAGAAGCGCGCCAGCAGCCAGCCGCGCAGCGACCAGGACGAATAGTTCTTGCTGCTGAGCGTCAGCGTGGCGACGCCGGACTGCGCCGACAGTGCTGCCTGCGCGGCCACCTTGGCGGCGCGGGTGGAGGCCTTGCGGACCGGCGTCTTCGGGCGGGCGGGTGTGGAGACTGGCGGCATGCGGGCGGGCTCCGGCCGGGGCGACTCGGGACTGAGACCCAGGCGGTCAGCAAGCGACGTGCCACGGCAGCGCCAGCCCCGGAATCGGCGGGCGCCGCCGACGCCGTGGACGCGCACCGCCCCGGTCGTGCACCGCGGCCGTGCGTTTGCCGCCCGTGCCGCCGCACGCCCGGCGTGCGCCGTGGCGCCGCCGCGCGTACGCTGGCGCGCAAGTTGCTGCTGGCGGTGGTCCCGCCGCTCCGGAGCCCGCATGATGTATCAGGCCTATCAGACCCACGCCGACGTGATGTGGCCGATCCGCGCCCTGTCCCGTGCCGCGGCGCCGACGCTGATGGACCCGCGGCTCTCCCGCCTGCCGCGCTCCGTGCGCGAACCGCAGCGCCGCATCGCCGCCGCCTGCGAGGTCTTTAACCTGGCCGAGGTGCGCCACCAGCGTCCCGCGTTCGACATCGACAGCGTCGAGGTGGAGGGCGGCACGCTGCAGGTGGTCGAGGACACGGTGACGGCCACGCCCTTCGCCACGCTGCTGCGCTTTCGCAAGCCGGCCGCGCCGGGGCAGCCCAGGGTGTTACTGGTGGCGCCGATGTCGGGCCACTTCGCGACGCTGCTGCGCGACACCGTGCGCACGATGCTGCGCGACCACGAGGTCTGGATCACCGACTGGCACAACGGGCGCGACGTGCCGCTCGCCGCCGGCCGCTTCGGGCTGGACGAGTACACCGAGCACGTCATGCAGTTCCTGCGCGTGATGGGGCCGGGCTCGCACCTGATGGCGATCTGCCAGCCCTGCGTGGCCTCGCTGGCCGCGGTGGCGCTGATGTCCGAGGAGCAAGACCCGGCGACGCCCGCCAGCCTGACGCTGATGGCCGGCCCGATCGATTGCCGCGTCAGCCCGACCAAGGTCAACGAGCTGGCGACGTCCAAGCCGATCGACTGGTTCCGCGGCAACCTGATCAGCACGGTGCCGATGCGCTTCGCCGGCCGCGGCCGGCGCGTGTACCCCGGCTTCCTGCAGCTCACCGCGTTCATGGCGATGAACAAGGACCGCCACGTCACCGCATTCAAGGACTACTACCAGCACCTGCTGAACGACGAGCACGAGAAGGCCGCCGTCACACGCGCCTTCTACGAGGAATACATGGCGGTCGCCGACCTGCCGGCGGAGTTCTACCTGGAGACCGTCGAGCTGGTGTTCCAGCGCTACGCGCTGGCGCGTGGCGAGCTGAGCTTCCGCGGGCGCAAGGTCGAACCGCGGGCGATCCGCCGCACCGCCTTGCTGACCGTCGAAGGCGAGCGCGACGACATCTGCGCCGTCGGCCAGACGGTGGCGGCGCAGGACCTCGCGAGCACGCTGCGGCCGTACATGCGCACGCACTACGTGCAGGCCGGCGTCGGCCACTATGGCGTGTTCAGCGGCAAGCGCTGGCAGAACCAGATCTACCCGGTGGTGCGCGGCGTCCTCCACGTGTCGCAGTGACGGGCCGCAGTGACGGGCCGCCGCGGCCGCGGGGCGGTGACGCTCCGCGGCGCTTCGGCGCCCTGACGCGGCGGTTCGCTCAGCCGCGGTCGGCCGGCATGCCCGGCGCCCAGCGCCCGGCCGGCAGCGCGCCGTCGCCGCCGGCGATGGGCAGCGAGGGCGGCGCCGGCTGCGCGGCCGGATCGGCCGGCGCGGCGTGGCGATCGCCCGCCAGGTAGCTGTACAGCACCGGCACCACCACCAGCGTCAGCAGCGTCGAGGTGATCACGCCGCCGATGATCGCGCGGCCCATCGGCGCCTGGATCTCGCCGCCGTCGCTCAGCGCGAGCGCCAGCGGCAGCATGCCGAACACCATCGCCGAGGTGGTCATGATGATCGGCCGCATGCGGATCAGGCCGGCCTGCAGCAGCGCCTCGGCCATCGTCGCGCCGGCGCGGCGCGCGTGGTTCGCGAAATCGACCAGCAGGATCGCGTTCTTCGTCACCAGCCCCATCAGCATCACCAGGCCGATCATCGAGAACAGGTTCAGCGTCGAGCCGGTGACCAGCAGCGCCAGCATCACGCCGATCAGTGCCAGTGGCAGCGACGCCATGATCGCCACCGGCTGCAGGAAGCTGCCGAACTGCGACGCCAGCACGATGTAGATGAAGATCACCGCCGCGCCCAGGGCCATCACCACGCCGGCGAAGGCCTCTTCCTGCTCCTTGGTCTGCCCGCCGATGTCGAAGCGGTAGCCGGGCGGGAGCTGCGTCTGCTTGACGATCTTCTGCACGTCGGCGCCGACGTCGCCCGACGGCCGGCCGTTGACGCCGGCGTAGATCGCGTGGCGGCGCTGCAGGTCCTGGCGCTTGATCACCTCCGGGTTCACCACCGCAACGATGTCGGCCACGCGCGACAGCGCGATCGGCGTGCCGTCCTTCGCGTAGGCCACCGGCAGGTTGTCGAGCTGGGCCACCGTCTCGCGCGAGGGTTGCGGCAGGCGGACCTCGACCTCGACCTGCTCTCCGTCCGGTGCCGTCCAGTAGGTGGCGACGTCACCGTTGACGAACGGCCGCAGGCTGGCGGCGAGCTGCGTCGGCGTGAGCCCCAGCTCGCGAGCCGCGTCGGGCTTCAGCCGCACCGCGTAGGCCGGCAGGCCGGGCTTGACCGAGGTTTCGAGGTCGGCCACGCCGGGCACCTTCGCGACCTTGTCGGCGAGCTTCTGCACCTCGGCCTCGAGCACTGCGGAATCCGGGCCCAGCAGTGCGACGTAGATCGGCCGCTCGCCGACCGACATCTCCACGCCCGGGATCGGCCGCAGCGCCTCGCGGATCGCCTGCTCCACCTGCTTCTGGCTGCGCTGCCGCTGCGCCGGCTTGACGAGCTGGATCGAGACCGAGCCCGACGAGCGCGTGCCGACGCCGTCGCCGGTGCTGCCGACGGTGGCCGTCAGCATGCGCACTTCCGGAATGGCGTGGATCGCCGCCTCCACCTGGCGCATCTTGTCGCTGCCGCGGTCCAGGCTGGTGCCGGTCGGGAAGCGCAGTGCGAGTTGCAGGTAGCTGTTGTCGGATTCGGGGATGAACTCGGTGCCGACCAGCGGCGCCAGCCCGATTGCCCCGGCGAAGCTGGCAACGCCCACCCACAGCACGATGCCGCGCGGCGTGATCGTCGCGCGCCGCGGCGCCCGCGCGGCCCGCCGGCGCTCGCGCAGCGCGGCGACGACCGGCAGCGTCGGCAGCCACAGCCGGTAGTGGCGGCCCGAGAACACCCAGTGGATCAGGCGCTCGTAGAGGTCATGCAGCACGTCGAGCGCGCGGTCGGTGGCGCGCATCAGGTGGCCGAGCACGGGCACGCGGGCCAGCCGCGTGGTCGGCGGGTCGCGCCAGACGCTGGAGAGCATCGGGTCGAGCGTGAAGCTGACGAACAGGCTGACCAGCACCGCCACCGTGACGGTGACGCCGAACGGGAAGAAGAACTTGCCGACGATGCCCTTCATGAACGCCACCGGCACGAACACCGCGCAGATCGCCAGCGTGGTGGCCATCACCGCCAGCCCGATCTCGTCGGTGCCCTCCTGCGCGGCGTGAACGTGGTCCTTGCCCATGTGCACGTGGCGCACGATGTTCTCGCGCACGACGATCGCGTCGTCGATCAGCAGCCCGATGCACAGCGACAGCGCCATCATCGTCATGAAGTTCAGCGTGAAGCCGAAGGCGTACACGGCGATGAACGACGAGATCACCGCGATCGGCAGCGTCAGCCCGGTGATCACCGTGCTGCGCCAGCTGTGCAGGAACAGGAACACGATCGCGATCGTCAGCAGCGCGCCTTCGACCAGCGTGCGCTTGACGCCGGTGAGCGAATCCTTGACCCAGTCGCTGTCGGCATAGACGAGGCGCAGCTCGACACCCGGCGGCAGGCCGGCGCGCAGCTCCTCGACGGCGTCCTTGATGCCGTCGCCGGTTTCGACGATGTTGGCGTCCTGCTGCTTGAACACCTGGAACGAGATCGCCGGCACGCCGTCCACGCGCGAGATCGAATCGGGCTCGCGTTCGCGCTCGACCAGGGTGCCCAGGTCGCCGAGCCGCAGCACCAGCGCGCCGCGCGTGGCGACGACGACGTCGGTGAACTCCTTCGGGTCGCGCACCTTGCCTTCCACGCGCACCAGCGTGTCTTCCTTCGCGCTGCTGAGCAGGCCGACCGGAACGTCGGCATTGGCGCGCTGCAGCGCGGCGCTCACGTCGGCCGGCGTGAGCTGGTAGGCGCGCAGGCGTTGCGGGTCGAGGTCGATGCGCACCTGGCGCACCGTCAGCCCGGCCAGGTCGACGCGGGCGACGCCGCCGACGCGCTCCAGCCGCTTGCGCACCGTCTGGTCGGCGATCAGCGCCAGCTCGCGCGAGCTGCGGTCGGGCGCGAGCAGCGCGAGGTAGACCGTCGGCTGCGCGTTGTCGCCGTCGAAGCGCGAGACGAACGGAGGCTTCGCGTCGCGCGGGAACGCCGGCTCCAGTACCGCGACCTTGTCGCGCACGTCCTGCACGGCGCGCGCCATGTCGGCACTCAACTGGAACTCGACCACCGTCTCGCTGCGGCCCTCCCAGCTGTTCGAGCGGATCATCTTGACGCCGGCGATGCCGTTCAGCGACAGCTCGATCGGCCGTGTCAGTTCGTTCTCGACCGCCTCCGGCGACGCGCCCGGGTAGGCGATGCTGACGAAGACGATCGGCGGCGAGATGTCGGGCAGGCGCTCGACGCGGAGCTGGCTGTACGAGAATAGCCCGAGCACGCACAGGGCCGCCATCACCATCGTCGCGAAGACGGGGTTGTGGATGGAAACGCGGGTGAACCACATCGGGAGGCTCCCGGGAGGACGTGAGGCGGCAGGCGCCGCCGGCGATCAGGACTTCGGCGACGGCCCGGCCGCGGACGCGGTGGACGGCCGCGGCGGTGGCGCGGCGTCGGCCACGACGCGCGCGGGCGCGCCTTCCTTCAGGTTGTCGAAGCGCACGGCGATCACCTGCGCATCCGGCGCGAGCCCCTTGGTCACCTCGACGCGGCCGCCGACGGCATCGCGTCGGCCGGTGATCACGATGCGGCGCACCAGCGTGTCGTTCTCGACCGTCCAGACGAACTCCTGGCCCGAATGCTGGGCCAGCGCGGTCGCCGGCAGCGTGAGCCGGCGCTGGCCGTCGGCCAGCGGCACGCTCGCCTGGGCGTACTGGCCGGCGCGGAAGCGCTCGTCGCGGTTGTCGAGCACGACGACGACACCGATCGCGCGCGTGCCGGCTTCCGCCGACGGCGCGATGCGATCGATGCGCCCGGCCACCGGCTCGTCGCGGCCCTCCACGCGCACCTGCACCGGCTGGCCCGCGCGCAGCAGCGACACCTCGTGCGTGCCGACCATGCCCGCCAGTTCCAGCGTCGACAGGTCGACGATCGTCAGCAGCTCCTGTTCGGCGCTGACCTTCTCGCCGGGCACCACGTGGCGCTTGCCGACGATGCCGGCGAGCGGCGACACCAGCGCGGCGTCGCGGATGCCGACGCGCGAGCTGGCGAGCTGCGCCTGCGCCGAGGCAACCAGGCGCGCGCCGCATCGAGCCGCGCCTGCGACGACTGCATCGCCGTCGGCGAGGATGAAGTTCTGGCTCGCCAGGCCGACGTTGGCGGCATGCTGGCGCTCCGGGTTCGGCCAGCGCCGCCTGCGCCGAATCGACGGCCGCCGTGCGGTCGGCGACGCGGCTCTGCAGGTCGGCCAGGTCGAATCTCGCCCAGCGCCTGGCCGGCAGCGACGCGGCTGCCCTCGGCGACGCGCAGCGACAGCAGCGTGCCCGCCGCCTTGGCGCGGACGACCGCGGTGCGCGGTGCCACCAGCGGCCCGGAGAACTCCACCCGCAGCGGCATCTCGACGAGCTCGGGCCGCACCACTTCGCGCGCCAGGAAGTCGAGCCGCACGGGCTTGTCGTCGGGTTTCGGCGCGGCGCCGAGCGCGGCCAGTTTCGGGGCGATCGCGGCGCCCAGGCCGCCCAGCACCAGCACGGCGATGCCGCCGGTGATCCAGCGCCGCCGGGCCGTCGGCCGGTGGCTCGTCGTGTCGGCGGCGTCGTGCCCTCGTGGGGCCCCGCCGTCCCTCGGGGTCGATGTCGTCATGGGGCGGCAGTGTAGGCGCCGGGCCCGGCACCGAAAACAGGCGCTGCGACGGACTGCAGGAAGCTCGGCGCGAGCGGTCGGCAGGCGCGACGGAACGGTGGGGCGGAACGGGCCGGCCCCAGCCCGCCTTCACGGCGGCGTCGAGACGGCCTCAGGACGGCGTGATGCCGCCCTGCCCGGCCGCGATCGGCACCAGCGCGGTGTGCACGTCGCCGCACTGCGCGCGGTGGCGCAGCGCGTGGTCCATCACCACCAGCGCCAGCAGCGCCTCGGCGATCGGCGTGGCGCGGATGCCGACGCAGGGGTCGTGGCGGCCGAAGGTCTCGACGGTGGTCGGCGCGCCGGTGATGTCGATCGACGGCCGCGGGCTGCGGATCGAGCTGGTCGGCTTGATCGCGATGCTGACGCTGAGATCCTGCCCGGTGGAGATGCCGCCCAGCACGCCGCCGGCGTTGTTGCTGCGGAAACCCGCCGGCGTCAGCTCGTCGCCGTGCGTGGTGCCGCGCTGGGTGACGCTCGCGAAGCCGGCGCCGATCTCGACGCCCTTGACGGCGTTCAGGCCCATCATCGCCTTGGCGATGTCGGCGTCGAGCTTGTCATACAGCGGCTCGCCGAGGCCGACCGGCACGCCGCGTGCGATCACCGTCAGCCGCGCGCCGCAGCTGTCGCCGGCTTTGCGCAAGTCGTCCATGTAGGCTGCGAGGCGCGGGATGTCGCTGGCGTTGGCGGCGAAGAACGGGTTGTTCGGCACGTGCTCGAGCGATTCGAACGGGATCTCGATCTCGCCGATCTGCGTCATCCAGCCGGCGAACTCGACGCCGTGCTTCTCGCGCAGCCACTTGCGCGCCACCGCGCCGGCGGCCACCGTCGGCGCCGTCAGCCGCGCGGACGATCGGCCACCGCCGCGCGGGTCGCGCAGGCCGTACTTCAGGTGGTAGGTGTAGTCGGCATGGCCGGGCCGGAAGGTGGCCAGGATGTTGCCGTAGTCCTTGCTGCGCTGGTCGGTGTTGCGGATCAGCAGGCAGATCGGCGTGCCGGTGGTGCGGCCCTCGTAGACGCCGGACAGGATCTCCACCGCGTCGGCCTCGTTGCGCTGCGTCACGTGGCGCGAGGTGCCGGGGCGGCGGCGATCGAGCTCGACCTGGATGTCGGCTTCCGCGAGCGACATGCCGGGCGGGCAGCCATCGATCACGCAGCCGACCGCCGGCCCGTGCGATTCGCCGAAATTGGTGACCTGGAACAGGTGGCCGAGGGTGCTGCCGGACATGCTGGAATCCCGATGTGGACCCGGGATTCTAGGAGCGCTGGCTTGCCCCGCACTCCCGCGCCGTTCAGGGCGCCGGGCCGGCCCCGGACGCCCCCGGCGGGCAGCAGATCAGGTCGACGAGGTCGACTCGTCGCGCTGCTCGTCGACCGGCCAGTCGCGGATGTAGGCCTTGAGCATGCGGTTCTCGAAATCCTGGCTGTCGACGACGGCCTTGGCGACGTCGTAGAACGAGATCACGCCCATCAGCGTGCGTTCTGTCAGCACCGGCATGTAGCGCGCGTGCCGCCCGAGCATCATGCGGCGCACCTCGTCCATCTCGGTGTCGGGGGTGCAGGACAGCGGGTGGTCGTCCATCACCGCACGCACCCGGGTGTCGCCGACCATGCCGCCGTTGCGCACCACGGCCTGGATGACCTCGCGGAAGGTGAGCATGCCCGCCACGTTGCCGTGGTCCATCACGACCAGGGAACCGATGTCGCGCTCGGACATCGTGGCGAGCGCCTCGGACAGCTTTTCGTCGGGGGACACGGTGTACAGGGTTCCGCCCTTCACTCGCAGAATGTCGCTGACTTTCATGCCGTTCTCCTCGGGTCCGTGGACGAGCCAATATAGCCCACTATGCCCCTGTCAACACCTCGCCATCGCCCTCATGGGAATGCTGCGACGGTGCCTTCAGGCGGCTTCCTAGAGGTAGATCAAGCATCGCGCATGCCCACCGGCCGCGGACCGCCGCCGAAGCCCTTTCACGACGCTTCAGGAGACCGACAGGCGGACGTCAGGGCGCGATCAGGTCGGACAGCCGCAACTCGTCGAAGCGGGCGCGGCTCCAGAACGGTGCAAGCTCGGGCGACGGTGCCACCAGCAGTGCGGCGAGCAGCGGCTGCACCAATGTCGTCCGGGGGTCGCACATCAGCACGTGGCGCGCGCTGCCGGCCTCGTCGAGCCGGCCGGCCCAGTCGATCGCGACCAGCGTGTCGAGCACCGGCTCGATCTGCAGCGGGTCGATCTGCAGCCGCTCGGCCAGTTCGGTCAGCGGCAGGCCGTGGCGGCCGTCGCTGCGGGCAGCGGCCAGTTCACCCAGCACGCGCACGGCGATCTGGAAGCGCGCACCGGGTACGTCCGGGTGGCGCAGCACGCGCATCTGCAGGCTCGGCGCGTAGGCGGCGATCACCGCGCCGAGCAGCACGATCACCCAGGCGAAGTAGATCCAGATCAGGAAGATCGGCACCGTCGCGAACGCGCCGTAGATCACCGCGTAGGTGGGCACCTGGCGCAGGTACCAGCCGAGCAGGCGCTTGGCCACCTCGAAGCCGACCGCGACGAACAACCCGCCGGCGAAGGCATGGCGCCAGCGCACCAGCGTGTTCGGCACGTAGTGGAACAGCCCGGCGATGCCGGCGGCGAACAACACGAACTCCGTCAGGTCCAGCAGGATCGAGATGCTGTCCGGCAGGTCGCCGACCAGCCCGCGCGACGCCGACAGCGCGTACGACGTGACCGACAGGCTGACGCCCAGCAGCAGCGGCCCGAGCGTGGCCACCGCCCAGTAGACGAGCACGCGCTGGGCGATCGGCCGCGGCGTGCGCACGCGCCAGATGCCGTTCAGCGTGCGGTCGATCGTCAGCATCAGCGCGAGCGCGGTGAACACCAGCACGCCGAGGCCGACGGCGCCGATCCGGCTGGCCTTGCTGGCGAACTGCGTCAGCGCCTGCAGCACCGGGCGGGCGATGTTCGGCGGCACCAGCGCTTCCACGAAGTACTTCTCGAGCGACACCTGCATCGACGAGAACATCGGGAAGGCCGAGAACACCGCGAGCATCACCGTGACCAGCGGCACCAGCGAGATCAGGGTGGTGAAGGTCAGGCTGCTGGCGGTGATGCCCAGCCGGTCTTCGCGGAAGCGCACGCGCAGCGTGCGCAGCGTGTCGATCCAGGGCCAGTGCTGAAGCGCGACCAGGCTGCGCGCGAGCGACGTCCGCGCGCCGGGCGCGAACCGGGAAAGGAAGCTCATCGCTGGCATCATAGCCAGCGATGGACAACGCACCTGCCCTGCCACCGGCCGTCGCCTGGACACGCGCCGTCGCCGTCGCGAGCCTGCTCGGACTGATCCTGCTCGGCCTGCTCTGGGAGCTGTGGTGGGCGCCGACCGGCCACGGCACGCTGGCGCTGAAGGTGCTGCCGCTGACCTTGCCGCTGGCCGGGCTGCTGAAGAACCGGATGTACACCTACCGCTGGCTCAGCCTGCTAGTGTGGCTGTACTTCGTCGAAGGCGTGGTGCGCGCCACCAGCGACCGCGGGCCGAGCGTGCCGCTGGCCTGGGCCGAGGTGGCGTTGTGCCTGCTGCTGTTCGCCGCCTGCGCGGCGCACGTGCGCTGGCGGCTGCACAGGGCGCGGCAGCTTGCGGCGCCGGCCCGCGGCCAGCCGGTCGCCTGACATGGGCGCGGCGACGGGCGACGGACTGCTGGCGCGCCTGCGCGAGGCGATCGGCGACGCGCAGGTGCTGACCGACGGCGACCTGTCCGCCTGGGAGCTGGATTGGCGGCGGCGCTACCGCGGGCGGGCGCTCGCGGTGGTGCGACCGGGCAGCACGGCGGAGGTGGCGGCGGTCGTCGCGGCCTGTGCGGCGCACCGCACCGGCCTCGTGCCGCAGGGCGGCAACACCGGGCTGGTCGGCGCGTCGGTGCCCGACGCGAGCGGCAGCCAGGTGCTGCTGAGCCTGGCGCGCCTGCGCCGCATCCGCGAGATCGATCCGGCCAACCTGACGCTGACCGCCGAGGCCGGCTGCGTGCTGCAGGCGGTGCAGGAAGCGGCGGCGGCCCAGGAACTGCTGTTCCCGCTCAGCCTGGCGGCCGAGGGAAGCTGCACGATCGGCGGCAACCTGGCGAGCAATGCCGGCGGCACGCAGGTGCTGCGCTACGGCAACGCACGCGAGCTGTGCCTGGGCCTGGAGGTGGTGACGGCTGCCGGCGAGGTCTGGCACGGGCTGACGGGGCTGCGCAAGGACAACACCGGCTACGACCTGCGCGACCTGTTCATCGGCAGCGAAGGCACGCTGGGCGTGATCACCGCCGCCACCCTGAAGCTGTACCCGCGCCCGGCGGCGGCGATGACGGCGCTGGCCGCGGTGGCGTCATTGGCCGACGCGGTGCGGCTGCTGCAGGCCGCGCAGGCCCGGCTCGGCCCGGGCCTGACGGGCTTCGAGGTGATGGGCGGTTTCGCGCTCGACCTGGTGCGGCGGCATTTCGCCGCGCTGCCGCAACCGCTGCCGCCGTCTCCGTGGACGGTATTGCTGGAGCTGTCCGATGCCGAGGGCGAGGCCCATGCGCGCGAGCGCTTCGAGGGGCTGCTCGAATCGGCATTCGAATCGGGCCTCGTCCCCGACGCCGCGGTGGCGGAGAGCCTGCAGCAGTCGGCGGCGATGTGGCACCTGCGCGAATCGATCCCGCTGGCGCAGGCCGAGGAAGGCCTGAACATCAAGCACGACATCGCGCTGCCGGTCTCGCGCATCCCGGCCTTCGTCGCCGAGACCGATGCCGCGCTCGGGGCCGCGCTGCCCGGCGTCCGCCTGGTGAATTTCGGGCACCTGGGCGACGGCAACCTGCACTACAACGTGCAGGCACCGGTGGGTGCGCCGGCGGCGGAATTCCTCGCCCGGCACGAGGCCGAGGTCAACACGATCGTCTACGACGCGGTGTGCGCCCATGGCGGCTCGATCTCGGCCGAGCACGGCATCGGCGCGCTCAAGCGCGATGAACTGGCGCGGCGCAAGTCGCCCGTGGCGCTGGCGATGATGCGCGGCATCAAGGCGGCGCTGGACCCGCTCGGCATCCTGAACCCCGGCCGGGTGCTCTGACGCTGCGGCGACATCCGGCGGCGGCGCAGCGCATTGCTGCGCCTGCCGGACCGCCGTGCGGCGCGGGTTGCAGCGCGCGCCACTCAAGGCACCCGCCCGCTCCCGGCATCCACGCTATTGCAGCGGCCCTTTGAGCGACGCCGGAACCGGCAGCGACACGACCTCGATGCCCTCGTCGCGCAGCGCCTGCGCCTCGCCGGGCGTGGCGCGCCCGCGGATCGCACGGTCGTCGATCTCGCCGTAGTGGATGCGGCGCGCCTCCTCGGGGAAGCGCTCGCCCACGTCCTCGGTGTGGTCCAGCACGTGGCGCACCGCGCGCATCCAGGCGCCCTGGAGCGTTGCCACGTCAGACGCCGGAGCCGGCGACTCCTTGTCCGTTGTGGGTTCACGTGCGCCAGACACGTTCAGGCGCGGAGCAGACGGCAGGCGCTGGATCTCGTTGTCGCCGCACATCGGGCATTCGACCAGGCGACGCCCGCACTGGGATTCGAAGTCGTCGTCCGACGCGAACCAGCCTTCGAATCGATGGTGCTGCGAACATCGCAGATCGAGAACCTTCATCGGTGGATTATCGACCCCGGCGCGTCAGCCCGCCGGTTGCCAGCCGAGATCCCAGTATCCGGTGCGCAAGTTCTGCAGCCACAGCAGGCCGATCAGCGTCTTCGCGTCGGTCAGCTCGCCGCGCCGGGCCTGATCCAGCAGTTCGTCGAGCGACAGCACGGCGACATCGACGAACTCGCCTTCGTCGAGCGCCTGCTCGCCGAGCGTCAGGCCGCGCGCCAGCCAGATGTCGATGCCTTCGCTGGAGTACGCGATCGCGTTGTGCAGTTCGCCGGCACGCGCCCATTCGGCGGCGCGGTAGCCGGTTTCCTCGGCCAGCTCGCGCACCGCGCAGGTGTAGGGCGGCTCGCCGACCTCCAGCTTGCCGGCCGGGAACTCCAGCATCACGCGGCCGAGCGGGTATCGGTACTGGCGCACGAGCACGAGCCGGCCGTCGTCGAGGATCGGGATCACGACCACCGCGCCGGGGTGCACGATGTACTCGCGGTGCGCCTCGCCGCCATCGGGCAGGCGGATGCGGTCGCGGCGCACGTCGAGCAGGTGGCCCTTGAAGACCTGCTCGGAATGCAGCATGTCTTCGCGCAGGTGGGCGTCGGCGGCAGTTGCGGACGCCTCGGGCGCCGCCGACTCGGGCACGCCACCGGCGGCAGTGGGGGTCGGTCGCTTGTCGGGATCGGTCATGTCGGCTCCTCGTCGGGCGGCGGCCCGGAGATGCTCAGCCGCGCCGGCGCAGGTAGCGCCAGACGAAGCCGGGGAAGGCCAGCGTCAGGAACATGAACGCCATCGCGGCGTAGAACTCCCATCCCTGGCCGGCGCGCTGCCCGAGGCGGGCCTCGACGGCAAATCCGATCGCGAGCGTCAATGCCCACAGCACCGCCAGTTCGACGGCGCGCCAGCCGAGGCTCTTGCGGCCACGATCCGGCCCCAGCACGAACAGACGCTCGTTGACGAACGGCAGATTGGCGGCCACCACGGCCACCAGGATCACGAGCCAGACGCCCGCGCCGGAAGACATCGGTCGAGGAGACGGCGGCCCGTGCCCGGCCGCGTGCTCAGGTGGCGAGCGCGCGCACGATCGCGTGCGCGCACATCGCCATCAGGCCGCCGGGCAACATGCCGAACAGCAGCACCGCGGCACCGTTCAGCGACATCAGCGCACGCACGTCGCCGGTGGCGACGATCGGCGCGGTGTCGGACGGTTCGTCGAAGTACATGACCTTGACGACGCGCAGGTAGTAGTACGCGCCGACCAGCGACAGCACCACCGCCAGCACCGCGAGCTGGATCAGGCCGTCGGAGTTGGTCGACACCAGCGCCTGGAGCACCGAAAGCTTGGCGTAGAAGCCGACGGTGGGCGGCAACCCGGCGAGCGAGAACATGAAGATCGCGGTGACGCCGGCGATCCACGGGCTGCGGCGGGCCAGGCCCTTCAGGTCCTCGATCTGCTCAGACTCGAAGCCCTGGCGCGACAGCAGCATGATCACGCCGAAGCTGCCGAGCGTCGTCAACACGTAGGTCACGATGTAGAACATCGCCGAGCTGTAGGAGTTGGCCGCCGACAGCGTGTTGCCGTTGATCACGCCGGAACACAGCCCGAGCAGCATGAAGCCCATCTGCGCGATGCTCGAATAGGCCAGCATGCGCTTCAGGTTGGTCTGGGCGATCGCGGCGACGTTGCCGATCAGCATCGAGCCGGCCGCCAGCACGACCAGCATGTTCTGCCAGTCGACCGCCAGGCCGAGCATGCCCTCGACCAGCAGGCGGATGCAGATCGCGAATGCCGCCAGCTTCGGCGCGCCGCCGATCAGCAGCGTGACCGCGGTCGGCGCGCCCTGGTAGACGTCGGGCACCCACATGTGGAACGGCACCGCACCAAGCTTGAAGGCCAGGCCCGCGACGACGAACACCACGCCGAACACCAGCACCGCCTTGTTGATCTGGCCGGTGCCGATCGCCTTGAAGACCTCGCCGATGTCGAGCGAGCCGGTGGCGCCGTACATCATCGACAGGCCGTACAGCAGGAAACCGCTGGCGAGCGCACCCAGCACGAAGTACTTCATCGCCGCCTCGGTGGCGGTGGCGTGGTCACGCCGCATCGCCGTCAGCGCGTACAACGACAGCGTCATCAGCTCGAGGCCGAGGTAGACCACCAGGAAGTTGTTCGCCGACAGCATCACCAGCGTGCCGAGCAGCGAGAACAGCGACAGCGTGAAGAGCTCGCCCTTGAGCATGTCGCGCTCGCCGGCGTACGGGCGCGAATAGACCAGCGTGACCATCACCGCGACGGCGGCGAAGAAGCCGAGCAGGTGGCCCATCGGGTCGGACACGACCATGCGCTGCATCGCATACACCGTGTCGCCGGCATTGAACGCCGACAGGTGCAGCCAGGCGACCGCAGCGAGCGTGATCTGCGTCAGCACATACGTGGTCTGGCGGCGGGGATCGGTGACCCAGAGGTCGACCATCGCGACCACGCACGACATCAGCAGCAGCAGGATTTCAGGAAAGACGGCCGGCCAGTTCATTGTCTTGGTCTCGTTCGATGGGCGTCAGTTGAGCTTCGACACCGACACGTGCTTGAGCAGTTCGGTGACGGAGACGTGCATCGGATCGGTCACCGGCTTGGGGTAGACGCCCATCCACAGCGTCGCGGCCGCCAGCAGCGCGAGCATCAGGATCTCGCGTGCGCTGACGTCCTTCAACTCGGCCACGTGGTGGTTCGCGACGGCGCCGAAGTACACGCGCTTGACCATCCACAGGTTGTAGGCGGCACCGAACACCAGCGCGGTGGCGGCCAGCGCACCGAGCCAGAAGTTCGCCTTGACCGTGCCGAGGATCACCATCCACTCGCCGACGAAGCCGCTGGTGCCCGGCAGGCCGCAGTTGGCCATCGCGAAGAACACCGCGAAGGCCGTGAACACCGGCATCGTGTTGACGACGCCGCCGTAGCTCGCGATCTCACGCGAATGCACGCGGTCGTACAGCACGCCGATGCACAGGAACATCGCGCCGGAGACGAAGCCGTGCGAGACCATCTGCACGAGGCCACCGGAAACGCCGAGTTCGCTGAAGATGAAGAAGCCGAGGGTGGCGAAGCCCATGTGCGCGATCGACGAATAGGCGACGAGCTTCTTCATGTCCTGCTGTACCAGCGCGACCAGCCCGATGTAGACGACGGCGATCAGCGACAGCGCGATGATGAACCAGGCGTACTCGTGCGACGCATCGGGCGTGATCGGCAGCGAGAAGCGCAGGAAACCGTAGGCGCCGAGCTTCAGCATGATGGCCGCCAGCACGACCGAGCCGCCCGTCGGCGCCTCCACGTGGGCATCCGGCAGCCAGGTGTGCACCGGCCACATCGGCACCTTCACCGCGAAGGCCGCGAAGAACGCGAAGAACAGCAGCGTCTGCGGATGCATCGCCAGCGGCAGCTTGTGCCAGGCGAGGATGTCGAAGCTGCCGCCGGACTTGTAGTACAGGTAGATCAGCGCGACCAGCATCAGCAGCGAGCCGGCCAGCGTGTACAGGAAGAACTTGAACGCCGCGTAGACCCGGCGCGGGCCGCCCCAGACGCCGATGATGATGTACATCGGGATCAGCGTCGCCTCGAAGAACACGTAGAACAGCAGGCCGTCGAGCGCGGTGAAGACGCCGATCATGATGCCCGACAGGATCAGGAACGCGCCCATGTACTGGTGCACGCGGTCGGTGATGACCTCCCAGCCGGCGATCACGACGATCACGGTAATGAACGAGGTCAGCACGGCGAACCAGACCGAGATGCCGTCGACGCCCAGCCGGTAGTGCACGTTGAAGCGCTCGATCCAGGGCAGGTTCTCCTGGAACTGCATCGCCGCGGTGCTCGCGTCGAAGCCGGTGACCAGCGGCACCGTGACGGCGAAGCTCGCGAGCGCCGCGATCAGCGCAAGCCAGCGGACCACGAACGCATTCTCGTCGCGCCCGAGGGCGAGCAGCACGCCGCCCGCGATGATCGGGAGCCAGATGGCAAGGCTCAACAAACCCATGTTCTTGTTCTCCGTGCCTTACTTGCCGAGCGGGTTCGAGAAGTAAGGCAGCAACTGCCAGGTCATCAGACCGACGACGCCGAGGATCATCACGAGCGCGTACCAGTACAGGTAGCCCGTCTGCAGCAGCCTCAGCACCGACGCGAACGCTCCCACCGCCCGCGCCGAACCGTTGATCAGCACGCCGTCGATCAGCCCGACGTCCCCGCCCTTCCACAGGCCGCGGCCGGTGCCCCGGGCGGCG
>JBGAMJ010000106.1:0-18900 GCA_044223035.1 Piscinibacter sp. | reverse complement strand
CGCGGCGCCCTGCAGAACGACGAGCCCATCGCCCCCCTGCCCACCACCGGCACCGCCGATCCGCAGCGCGCGGACCTCGGCCGCCGCCTGTTCGCCGAGCCGCGGCTGTCGCGCAGCGGCCTGCAGTCCTGCGCGAGCTGCCATCCGCTCGATCGCGGCGGCGTCGACGGCCACCTGCGGGCACCGTCGGCGAGCGTCGCCAAGGTGCTGCGCAACACGCCCACGGTGTTCAACGTCGCGTTCAACATCGCCTTCAACTGGGACGGCTCGGCACGCTCGATCGAGGCCCAGGCCGACGGCGTGATCCGCAGCCCGGCGCAGTTCGACAACACCTGGCCGCGCGTGCTCGACACGTTGCGCGCCGACGCCGGCTATGCCGCCGCGTTCAAGGCGGCCTACCCCGACGGGCTGACCCGCGAGAACGTGCTCGACGCGCTCGCGAGCTACCAGCGCAACCTGGTCACGCCGAACTCGCGCTTCGACCGCTACCTGCGCGGCGACCGCGCCGCCCTCAGCGTCACCGAGCAGGAGGGCTACGGGCTGTTCAAGTCCTTCGGCTGCGTCGCCTGCCACCAGGGCATGAACGTCGGCGGCAACCTGTTCCAGAAGTTCGGCGTGTTCCGCGACACCAAGCCCGGCCGCCGCGCCGACGAGGCGCCCGACCTCGGCCGCTTCTGGTTCACCCACGACGAGCGCGACCGCGAGGTGTTCCGCGTGCCGAGCCTGCGCAACGTCGAGCTCACCGCGCCCTACTTCCACGACGGCCGCGCCGCCACGCTCGACGAGGCGGTGCGCACGATGGCGCGGGTGCAGCTCGACCGCTCGCTGAACCCGCGCGAGACCGAGGCGATCGTCCAGTTCCTGCGCACGCTGACCGGCGAGCACGACGGCCGGCCGTTGAGCGCGGCGCCCTCGACGCCGAGCCCGGCCCCGCAGGAGGCACCCCGGCGATGAGGGACTTCTGGAGACCGCTCGCCTTCGTCGCGGTGCTGCTGACGCTGCTGGTGTTCCTGTTGCTGCGCAGCGCAAGCCCCGACCTGCCGCTGCGCAGGAACCTGCAGGAGCAGTTGCAGTTGTTCGAGCTGCGCGATGCCGAGCTGACGCGCGACGCCCTGCTCGCCCGCGCCGGCCTGCTGCCGAACTACGATGCGCTGCTGCGCGACCGCCGCAACCTGCAGGCCTCGCTGGCGGCGCTGCGCGAGGTCAGCCGCTCGGGCACGCCGGACGCTGCCGCGGCGCTCGGCCCGTCGATAGAGACGCTGTCGCAGGCACTCGACGCCAAGCTCGGCGACGTCGAGCATTTCAAGACCGACGACGCGCTGCTGCGCAATTCGATCGCCTACCTGACCTACACGATCTCGCGCCAGGACGTGCTGTCCGGCGCGCGCCAGGCGATGGCCTCGCAGGTCGGCGAGCTGTCGGGCAGCTTCCTGCGCTTCATCCAGACGCCGAATGCCGGTTCCGGCGCCGATTTCAAGGCCGCGCTCGACCGCCTGGCCGGCCGCGGCGAAAGCGACGACGACCTGCGCAGCCTGGTGGCCCACGGCGGCCTGGTGGCCGAGCTGCTGCCGCAGGTGGTGGCGCTGCTGCGGCAGATCGAGGCGGCGCCGACCACCGCGCGCGTCGGCGAACTGCAGGCCGAGGTCGAGCGGGTGTCCGTCGATGCCGAGGCGCAGGCGCAGGTGTTCCGCTACCTGCTGTTCTTCGTGTCGCTGGTACTGCTCGCCTACCTCGTCGGCCAGTTCGCGCGGCTGCGCGCCTCGGCCTCGAACCTGCGCCGCAGCAACGACGAGCTGAACCGCCAGATCGGCGAGCGCGAACTGGCCGAGACGGCGCTGCGCGCCAGCGAGGAGCGCTTCCGCGCGATCGCCGAATCGGCGCACGACGCGATCATCTCGGCCGACAGCGCCGGCGCGATCGTGTCGTGGAACCCCGGTGCGCAGGCCATCTACGGCTGGCGGGCGGACGAGATCCTCGGCGCGCCGATCACGCGCCTGATGCCGCTGCGCGAGCAGGCGTCGGCGCCGTTGATCGTCGCCGGGCGCGGCGGGGCGGGCGTCGGCGCTCGCCGGCACCACGATCGAGGCGACCGGGCTGCGGCGCGACGGCAGCGAGTTCCCGCTCGAAGCCTCGATCGGAAGCTGGTCGACCGCGCAGGGTTCGTTCGTCACCGCGATCATCCGCGACGTTGGCGCGCGCAAGCAGCTCGAGGAGACGGCGCGCCAGCAGGAGCTCAAGCTGGTGCAGGCCAACAAGATGTCGGCGCTGGGCACGCTGGTGTCGGGCGTGGCGCACGAGATCAACAACCCGAACCAGATGGTGCTGCTGAACGCGAGCGTGCTGGCCGACACCTGGCGCGACGCGGTGAACGCGCTCGACGCGCACCGCGAGCTCGAGGGCGATTTCACCCTCGCCGGCCTGCCCTACACCGAGATGCGCGAGGCCGCCGCCACGCTGATCCGCGACCTGAACGAGGGCGCGCGGCGGATCGACCGCATCGTGCAGGACCTGAAGGACTTCGCCCGGCCGCAGCGCGTGGGCCTGCAGGCGGACGTCGACGTGAACGACATCGCGCAGCGCTCGGCGCGGCTGCTGGCCCACCTGGTGCACCGGCGCACGCAGCACTTCCGGCTCGCGCTGGCCGAGGGGCTGCCGCCGGTCCGCGGCGACGCGCAGCAGGTCGAGCAGGTGATCGTCAACCTGCTCGTCAACGCGCTCGAGTCGCTGCCCGACCCGTCGCGTGGCGTCACGCTCGTCACGCGGCGCGACCCGGCCGACGGCGGCGTGCTGCTGGAGGTGATCGACGAAGGCGTCGGCATCCCGCCCGAGCACCTGGGCCGGTTGTGCGATCCGTTCTTCACCACCAAGCAGGACAGCGGCGGCACCGGCCTCGGCCTGTCGGTGACCTTCTCGCTGGTGCGCGCGCACGGCGGCCGGCTCGACTTCGCCTCCGAGCCCGGGCGCGGCACGCGCGCCAGCGTGGCCTTCCCGCCCGCGCCCTCCCCGCCTTCCTCGACCTCCGCGACCGACGCGGCCGACCCGGCCGCCGCACCGCCGCCCTGACCGCAGGACCACCGACCATGTCGACCGAACGCTCCAACCCGCCCGTGCTGATCGTCGACGACGAGCCGCACCTGCTCACCAGCGCCAGCCTGGTGCTGCGCACGTCCGGCGTGCACGACGTGATCACGCTGGACGACAGCCGGCAGGTGATGCCCCTGCTGGCGCAGCGCGAGGTCACGGTGCTGGTGGTCGACCTCAACATGCCGTACCTGAGCGGCCAGGAGCTGCTGGAGGAGGTGGCCGCGAACCACCCCGACCTGCCGGTGATCGTGATGACCGCCACCAACGACCTCGACACCGCGGTGCAGTGCATGCAGTCGGGCGCGATCGACTACCTGGTCAAGCCCGTCGAACGCAACCGGCTGGTGTCGTCGGTCAAGCGGGCGCTGGAGATCCGCGCGCTGCGGGCCGAGGTGATGTCGCTGAAGGACAGCCTGCTGACCGCGTCGCCGCCGCGCCAGCCCGAGGCCTTTGCCGAGATGGTCACGCAGCACGCCGGCATGCACGCGATCTTCCGCTACCTGGAGGCGATCGCGCCCTCGCCGCAGCCGGTGCTGGTGGCCGGCGAGAGCGGCACCGGCAAGGAGCTGATCGCGCGGGCGCTGCACCGGCTGTCGGGCCGCAGCGGCAACCTGGTGGCGGTCAACGTCGCCGGGCTGGACGACCAGATGTTCTCCGACACGCTGTTCGGCCATGTGCGCGGCTCCTTCACCGGCGCCGACCGCTCGCGCGAGGGCCTGATCGCCAGCGCCGCCGACGGCACGCTCTTCCTCGACGAGATCGGCGACCTGACGATCGCCTCGCAGGTCAAGCTGCTGCGCCTGCTGCAGGACGGCAGCTACTACCCGCTGGGCGCCGACCAGGCCCGCCAGAGCCGGGCGCGCGTGGTGGTGGCCACCAACGTCGACGTGCTGGGCGGCGTGGCGCGCGGAACGTTCCGCAAGGACCTGTACTACCGCCTGCGCACCCATCACCTGCAACTGCCGCCGCTGCGCGAGCGCGCCGGCGACCTGCAGCCGCTGGTCGAGGCCTTCGCGAAGAAGGCGGCGAAGGCGCTGAAGAAGCCGCTGCCGTCGATCCCGCCGGCGCTGTACCAGTTGCTCAATACCTACAGTTTCCCCGGCAACCTGCGCGAGCTGGAGGCGATGGTGTTCGACGCGGTGGCGCGGCACCAGGGCACGATCCTGTCGCTGCAGAGCTTTCGCGAGCTGCTGAACACCCGGCCGGACGACGAGCCGGCGCCGGCCGAGGCCGGCGAAGCGCCTGCCACGCCGGACGCCTGGCTCGCGATCGACCCGCTGCCCACGCTGCAGCAGGCCGAGGAACGCCTGGTCGCCGAGGCGCTGCGCCGCGCCGACGGCAACCAGGGCGTCGCCGCCGGCCTGCTCGGCATCTCGCGCCAGGCGCTGAACAAGCGGCTGGCGCGGCAGCGCCAGGCGGGCGACGGGATGGACGACGACTGACGCGGGACGGCTACGCCGCGCAGGCGACCGTCGCCTCCTGATCGGCGCAGCCGAGTTCCACCTCGAACCAGAACACGCTGCCGACGCCCTTGCGGCTGCTCGCGCCGAGCCGCCCGCCCATCGATTCGACCAGCTGCCTGCACAGGGCCAGACCCAGGCCGGTGCCGCCGTAGTCGCGCGCGATGCTGTCGTCCTCCTGCACGAACTCCTGGAACAGGCGCCCCAGGGCTTCCTCGGAGATGCCGGTGCCGGTGTCCTGCACCTCGAAGCGCAGGCGCACCCGGTCCGCGGGAGCGCTGCCGGCGGAGCGCAGCCGCACGTCGATGCGCCCGCTGCGGGTGAACTTGATCGCGTTGGACAGGAAGTTGGTCACCACCTGGCGCAGGCGCAGCGCGTCTCCCACCACGCTCGCCGGCAAGCCACGATCCAGCTCGGCGTGGACCGCGACCCCGTTCATCTGGCCCTGCAGGACGTAGGGCGCGGTCGTGTCGGTCAGCCAGGATTCGAGTTCGAACGCCTGCGGGTTCAACTGGAACTGCCCATGCTCCAGCTTCGCGAGGTCCAGCACGTCGTTGACGAGCTGCAGCAGCGTGTGGGCCGAACTCTTGAGCGCCGAGGTGAAGCGGCGCTGCTTCTCGTCCAGGTTCGACATCAGCAACAGCGAGGTCATGCCGACCATGCCGCCGATCGGGTTGCGCAGTTCGTGCGCGACGTGCGCGAGGAAGCGCGGCACCTTCGGTTCGGCCTGGGTCGACTGGGCCTGAACCTCGTGCTCGATCGCGGCCAGCCGCTTCTGGTCGAGCGCCGACAGCGGCGGCGCGTTCGCCGGATCCCGTTCGAGCTGCGTCGCCAGGTAGCGGGCGCGCGCCGAGCTGTTGAGCAGCGGCAGGCAGGCCTCGCGCGCCGCAGCGGCGGCCTCGGCCGCGGCATCGTCGTCGCCCAGTGCCTCGCAGCATTCGCGCAGGTGGTCC
Organism: Piscinibacter sp.; assembly: GCA_044223035.1. GTDB lineage: Bacteria > Pseudomonadota > Gammaproteobacteria > Burkholderiales > Burkholderiaceae_C > JBGAMJ01. Next base: position 13,403 of record JBGAMJ010000106.1, on the reverse strand, counting down.
AGCAGTTGCACGCTGTCGTAGGTCGATCGCATGTGAACCACGATGCGGTCGCGTTCCGCTTCGGCAAGTAGCCGCGCTTGCTCGTAGCGGCGCTGCGCGCACAGCAGGTGCAACCGCATCAGCGGCGCGAGATGGAAGCCGTCCTTCCCGCCTTGTGCCTCAGACGGCGGCAGTTCGTCCAGCCAGGCCTGGGCCTCGTCCAGCCGGCCGGCGCCGATCAGCGCCAGCGACAACCGGGCGCGCTGCGGCTCGACCCAGCGCATGATGCCGTCGCGCGCCAGGTCTTCGGCGAACACCTCGTAGGCTTCCTGGTGCCGGCCCAGCATGTTCAGCGCGACGACGGTCTGTGTCGTCGCCACCAGCGCGGTTCCCGCGGCGGGCAGGGTCGCCCAGATCTGGCGCGCCCGCTGCAGGTGCGGCAGGCCCTCCTCCGGATTCAGGGTTTCCTGGGTCAGGAACGCGCCGAGGCAGATGCACGCGCTGGCCAGCCAGCACGGGCGGCCAGCCTCTTCCGCGAGCTGCAGGTAGCGGTAGCGCAGGCGCAGCGTGTCGTCGAGGTGGCCGGCCCACTGGCACGCGAACGACAGGTAGTAGACGGTGATGCTGCGCTCGAATGCCGGCCGTGACGCGGGTGGAAGCCGGTCCAGCCGGCGGCAGGTCGCCATCGCTTCCAGGTGGCGCCCCTCGCGCATCTGCACCCAGGCCTGCAGGTCGTCGAGCAGCCACAGTGCGCGTTGCACGCCGAGCTGCCGGCAGCGCTCGCGGGCCGCCTCGATCCTGGCCATGATCTCCGCTTCGGGCCGCCCCACCGCCCAAGGCAGGAAGCTGTAGAAGCTGGCGAGCGCCTCGGTCTGCGCATCGCCGGTCTCGCGCGCACGCTCGGCAGCGAGCTGCGCCAGCCGCGCCATCGGCGTGTCGCCCGAGCCGCCGCTGCCCAGCAGTTCCTCGGCCTGGCGCAGCAGCTCGCTGGCGGGCAGCGATTCGGTGTCGTCGGGAGAAGTCATCGCGGGATCGGATCGGGAGCGGGCGCGGGGCGGCTGGGGGTGTTTACGGTTCGGGCCGGCCGGAATCAAGGCCGGCGGCATTCGGACGTTGTACCCGAAGCGCTTCGTTGCCGGCTCGCCGTCGAGGATGTCACGATCCTGCCCGAGGTGCCGCACGGCGGGAACGTGCTCCGGTGACTCACGGCGTCGGCGTCTGCGTCTGCGTCTGGAAGCGATTCAGCAGGCGCACGCCGAACGGTCCGAAATCGGTCACGTTGCGGGTCACCACGGTGAGTTGGTGAACGACGGCCGTCGCAGGCCGACAGCAACGACGCCGGCTTACCGCGCTCCCCAGAACAGCAGCAGCCAACCCAGCCCGGCCGCGACGGCCAGCGCCGGGATCGCCCAGGCATGGAAAGCGATCCAGGCGCGGCGGTCGCCGGACAGGCGCAGCGCGATCAGGTTGGCCAGCGAGCCGACCATCCAGCCGAAGCCGCCGACGTTGACGCCGTAGGCGATCACGCGCCAGTCGGTCGAATAGGCGGTCAGCGCGATGGTCGCCGGCACGTTGCTGACGACCTGCGATGCCGCGATGCTCGCCAGGTACAGGTGCGCCGGCTGGTCGAGCCCCAGGCCGAGCATCGCCTCGCGCACCGCGCCCAGCCCGGCCAGCAGGCGCAGGTCGATGAACATCAGCACGAACACCAGCAGCAATCCCCAGTCGACCTTCGCCAGCAGGCGCGGACGCTGCACCAGGAACACCCCCAGCAGCACCGCCAGCGCCCAGCCCGTGTGGTGCAGTTCCGCGGCCACGAGGAAGGGCAGGTACAGCGCGAGCGAGAGGCCGAGCAGGCCGCGGTCCAGCGCCGGCTCCGGCGTGTCGTCCGCGGCGTGCAGCGGCCGCTTGTCGAACGCGCAGGCGGTGGCGACCAGCAGCACGGCCATCGACAGCACCACCAGCGGCAGCATGTGCCACACGAAGCCGCCGAACGACACCTGCGAGAGCTGCCACAGGAACAGGTTCTGCGGGTTGCCGATCGGCGTCAGCGCCGACCCGGCGTTCACCGCCAGCGCCTCGAAGATGATCAGCCGCGTGGCGGGCAGCGTGGTGATGCGGCACACGCCCAGCGTGAGCGGCACGACGACGAACAGCGCGACGTCGTTGGTCAGCAGCGTGGACAGCAGCGCCGCCGATGCCACCAGCGCCAGCGCCGCCGCGCGCTCGGTGGGCATCGCCGCGATCAGCGCATGGCCCAGCCGCTGCAGCGCGCCGCTGGCCTCCAGGCCCTGTGTCAGCAGCAGCAGGCCCGTCAGCGCGGCGATCGTCGGCCAGTCGACCAGCGACGGGTAGCGGGCGATGCGGGAAGGATCGGCGACGCTGAAGATCGCCAGCGCCGCCAGCAAAACGAGCAGGAAGTTGTCGCCGAGCAGGCCGCGCAGCCACGCCTGCAGTGCGCGCGGCGGCGGGGCGGCGCGCTCCGCCGCTTCCAGGCCGGCGCTCAATGCCGGCGCCGGACGATCCGGCGACGTGCCCGGCAATGCGACGGAGGGTCGCTGGCGCCGGGGTCGGAGGCCCGGCCGAAGGATTCGCGGTGCTGGCTCATGGATTCAAAGGCAGTCGTCGGTCGATTCCCGCAGGATGCCATCGCCGGGGCGATGGCGCTGTAGGCCGACGCCGCGTTTGCATCAAGTCAGGCAGCTGAAGCTGCATCCCGCTTCGCACTGGCATTCGGCGCACGCGATGCGATGTCGTCTCACGGCTGCGAATCGCTCGAGGGCTCCTGGACCCGCGCAGTCAACCAGTCCTCCACGAGCAGACCCGGCACTCGCTCGAACTCGCGCAAGTTGTGCGTGACCAGCGTCAGCCCGCGCGAGCGTGCATGGGCGGCGATGAACAGGTCGTGGCTACCGATGGGCGTGCCGGCACGTTCGAGCACTGCACGGATGTCGGCGTAGTGCTCGTCGGCGGGTTCATCCAGCGGCAGCACCGCGAGCGTGTCCAGCAGTTGCTCCACGCGTTGGGTCAGAGCGTCCGAGCCCTTGCGCCGTGCGCCGAAACGCAGTTCGCAGGCGACGACGATGCTGGTGCACACGGCGCCGGGCTCGGTCGCGCCGAGGCGCCTCACCAGTGCGCCGCGCGGGTTGCGGATCAGGTCGGACAGTGTGTTCGTGTCCAGCATCCAGGCGGGCTCGGCCATCAGAGTTCGTCCCGGGTCTGTGGGAGCGGGTCCTCCACGTCGGGCAGGGCCTCGTCCAGCGGTTCCCAGGAAGCCAGCAGGTCCAACAGGCGGTTCTTGCGGATGGGCGTGAGGATCAGGCGGTCGCCTTCCTTGCGCATCAGCACCTCGGTGCCTTCCATCTCGAACTCGCGCGGGATCCGCACGGCCTGGTTTCTGCCATTGCGAAACAGCGAGGCGTGGCGCTCGGTCACGTGGGCCTCCGGGTGCCTGGTTGACATATGTCGAAGCATATGCCGACCCGGGGAGCGAAGCAATACCTGCGTCGCCGCCCGGTTCACCCCGCCCGCGCCACCAGGATTCCGCGCGCCAGGCATTCCCGGTAGCGCTCGCGGCGCCCGTCCGGCGTGCCGGTGGCGGCGGCGATCATCAGCGCGGCGGCCACCGCCAGCGCGCCCAGGCCGGGTGGTGGGGGCGCCGGCGGCAGGCCGTCGGGCGCGAGGCTGTCGGCGCTCCAGGCGGCGGCGAGCGCGGCGAAGCGGGCGGCGCCCTCCTCCTTCATGCCGGCGGCCTCGGCCGCTTCGGCGGCATCCTGCGCCTGCAGCGGATCGGGATGCGCGGCCCAGCGCTCGGCCGCCGCGAGCGCGCGGACCGCCGCCGCGGGCAGCGCCGGGCCGCGCAGCGCGCGCACGCCGTCGCAGGCCCAGCGCACGGCGTCCGCGCGCGGCAGCGCGTGCGCCAGGTAGGCCAGTGCGTCGTCGTGGCAGTCGGCCGCCAGCAGCGCGCCGAGAAAGCTCGACGGCAGCGGGTCGTCGTCGAGCAGCGCCCGCGCCGCGGGCGTCAGCTCGACTTCGGCGCAGACCTGAATCGGCCGCGCAGCGGCGATGCGGCGCAGCGGTTCGGTGTCGTAGGCGGTTTCCATCGCGGCGGTCTCAGTTGATCTGCACCAGTGCGCCCTTCATCGTCAGCAGGGCCTTGCTGTCGACGCGGGTGCACAGGCCCGACAGGTCGAGCGCGGTGCGCGCCTCGACGCCGACCTGCAGCGCCTCGACCTTGACCGAGGTCTGGCCCTCGACCTTGACCTGCAGCCCGCGGATCGTGATGCCGCCCTGGTCGATCGTGATGCTGTTCTGGCCGACCTTGAAGGTGATCGCGACCTGCGCCTCGATGGTGTGCGAGCCGGCGTCGACCTTCACGCTGCGGCTGCCCGTCTTCAGCGTCAGCCGGTCGTCGCCGGTCTGGATCGTCGTCGTGCGGTTCTTCCAGACCTTCAGCGTCTGGCTGCCGTCCGCGCAGCCGGCGCTGCCGACCTCGACGCTCTGGTTGTTGTAGACCGCGATCGACTGGTTGCCGTCCTGCTTCTTTTCGAAGCCGACCTTCAGGCTGTCGTTGTTCTCGACCACGCGCACGAAGTCGCGCTCGGCGTGCAGGTAGACCTGTTCCTCGCCGAGCTTGTCCTCGAAGCGCAGCTCGTTGAAGTTCGCGTCGCCGCCGTTCGGCGTCGAGCGGCTGCGCCAGGTGCTGCGGGTCTTGTGGGCCGGCAGCGCGTCGGGCGGCAGGTTGTCGGCGTTGTAGACGCGGCCGGTGACGATCGGCTGGTCCGGGTCGCCGTGCAGGAAATCGACGATCACCTCCTCGCCGACGCGCGGCAGCAGCATCTGCCCCCACTGCCGGCCGGCCGATGCCTGCGACACCCGCACCCAGCAGGAGCTGCGGTCGTCGGCGCGGCCGGCGCGGTCCCAGAAGAAGCGGACCTTGACGCGGCCGTACTTGTCGGTGTGGATCTCGCTGCCGGACGGGCCGGTGACGATCGCCGTCTGCGGCCCGCTCATCGACGGCCGGGGCGTCGCGCGCAGCGGGCGGTGCGTCTGCGTGGTGGTGGTCGCGACGAACTGCGAGTCCAGCGTGAAGCTCGGCGCGTCGTCGAACGAACCGTGCTCGTACTCGGCGGACACCAGATGGTGCGTGGCGCCGGTGACCAGGTACTCCTGGTTCAGGCTGGCGCGGCGATGGCGCCGCAGCTTGAAGCTGTGGCCGACGCCCAGGCCGAACGGATTGCCGCTGCCGGCGAAGCGCCGCTGCGCGCCCTGCAGCGCCTCGCGCCGGATCTTCGCGCGCGCCTCGGCGGCGCCGGTGTCCGCGGCGCCGCCGGGGAACTCGAACTGCTCGAAAGCCGCATGCTCCTGCTTCGCCGGTGCCGACGAACGGCCGAGGATGCGCGTGCGCGGTTTGGTGAAGTCGTGGTCGGCGACAGCGAACGCGCCCGGCACCACGCCACGCTGCTCGCGCCAGTCGCGCAGGCCGGGCTCGGCATCCATTCCGGCGCCCGCGTCGGCACCCGTGTGCGGCCGGTACTCGATGGTCTCGTGCCCGCGCGCCGGCCGGTGCGCACGCGCCGAATCGCACAGCACCAGCACATGCCGCTGACGCTCGTGGCGGAAGTAGTAGGTGATGCCCTCCTCTTCCAGCAGGCGGCTCGCGAAATCGAAGTCGCTCTCGCCGTACTGCACGCAGTACTCGCGCGCCGGGTAGCTGCCGGTGAGCTGGTCGTCCACCGCGTCGAAGCCGCGGTGCTTGAACACCTCGGACTTCACGAGGGCCGGCACCGACCGGTCCTGGAACACGCGGCTGTCGACCGAATCCTTCAGGAACCACAGCCACGGCCGCAGGCTCGCGCGGTACACGGCGAAGCGCCCGCTGCTGCCAGCCAGCTCGAGCTGCGCCACCAGCCCGTGGAAGTCGCGGCTGGCGCCGTCGGGCTGTTTCAGGTGCACGCCGACGCCCTGGCCCAGCAGCTTGCCGAAGTCGAGGTCGAAGTCTTCGCAGGCCAGTTCCAGCTCGATCTCGAACGGCCGGTTCAGCGCGTCGACCATGCGCAGCGAGCGCAGCTTCAGCTCGACGCCGCTCAGCGGGGTGGTGACGGTGACCTGGGTGTTGGCGTCCATGGGGGATCTCTCGGGGATGGGTTCAGGGGCGACGGGTTCGGGCGCCGCGCTAGTCGGCGCCGGGCTCGCCGTCGGCATCGTCGTCGTCGAAGCGGATGGCGACGTTCTTCCGGCACAGCGTGCGCACCTGCTCGCGCACGCGCCGTGCGAGCTTCTCGCGCGTGCCCTGGGAGCCGGTCTTGTCGAGCTTGAAGTGGAAGGCGCCGCCGGCCGCAGCCACCTCGCCGTACAGCGGCGTGCCGCTGCCCTGGGCCATCTGGCGCGCCCGCGCCAGGTCGCCGGCGCCGACGCTGGCCCCCACCGCGAGGCCGACCGACGAGCCCGGCCCCGGCACCAGCACGAAGCGGCGCGTGTGCGAGCGTGCCGACGACAGGTCGCGCCACAGCCGGTCGCCGTCGCCGCTGCTGGCCGGGGCCGGCTTGAACAGCCCGGCGCGCAGGCGGATGCCTTCGCTGCGCTGGAAGCCCCAGCTGCCGACGCTGCAGAGCTTCTGCTTCGGGAACCATCCCTGCGCGTCGGACGCCTTCAGCAGCTTGCCCAGGCTTTCGCGCACGGCCACGGGCAGCCCATCGACCGCGTGCTCGATGGCGAATGCCGCCGGCTTGACCAGGCGCATCGCCTGCTCGTGCCCGTCGTCGGCCTGGCCGGCGCCGCCGGCGAGCAGCTTGCGCAGCGCCTCGGCGAGCGCGGCCAGTTCCTTGTCGACGGTCTTGCGCGCGGCCTCGATCGCGCCGGGAACGACGCCCTCGATGCGCGATTCGAGCGCCGGCAGCAGCTTGTTCGCGCCGCTGCGCGCGGCGGGCGTGGTGCGGATCGGCAGGTCGAGCCGGAAGCGCAGCGGCGAGAGGTCGAGCATGTCGCCGACGCGCGCGCCGACGGTGACGAGGTTGCGCACCTCGACGTTGACGAGGTCGGGGTCGGCGGTGACCTGGATGGCGGTGGAGCTCATGGCGTGCGGGCGGGTGGGTGGATGCGGGTGGGTGGATGCGGGTGGGTGGATGCGGTTGGGGAGTGCGGGTCAGGTGGCGGCGTTCAGGCGCAGGTCGGCCGCGTCGCCGGCCCGCGGCCGGCTGCCGAGCCAGGCGGACCAGCCGAGCCGGCATGGCGGAGCGCCCTCGCCCGCGCCGGGCTGGGCGGTCGCGGCGCCGCCGAGCCGGATCACCGGCACCTGCGGGCGTTTGAGCACCAGTTCCAGCTCCCAGGCCAGCGTGTCGCCGAGGTGGTTGCGCACCACCGCCTGCAGGCGCTCCAGCGCCGGCTGGCCGGGCAGGAAGCGGCGGTAGTCGTCCCCGTCCAGCGGGCCGAGCCGCAGGCGGAAGCGGTGCTGGGCGCACCAGGCGCGCGGGCCGAGCAGCGTGTCGACACCCAGGCGGCCGGCGCCGCCGAGCCGGCAGGTGTCGCCCGGCGGCAGATTCATCCAGGTGCCGGCGAATTCGATGATCGCCACCGGCAGGCCGAACAGGTCGGACACCATGCCGCGCAGCCCCTCGGCGTCGCGCGTGCGGCGTGCGAGCGCGCCGGCGTGGTGCAGCTTGGCGGCGTCCGGCATGGCGTCGCGGTTGCGCAGCGGCGCGCGGCCGATGCCGATCAGCGAGCCGATCTGCGCCAGGTAGGCGCTGGTCTCCGGCCGGTCCATGTCGACCGCCGGCTGGCTCGTCGCCCAGGCGCGGAAGAACAGGCTCAGCATGCGGTGGTGGAACAGGTCGGCGAAGCGGGCGAACGTGGCGTCGCCGGCGTTGTGCAGCCGCTCGTGCGCATGCTCGGTGACGTGCCCGGGCAGCGGGCCGTTCGGGCCGAACAGGCCGAACGCGTGGGTCGACAGCCGCGGCGGCCGCCCGTCGCGCCGCTCGAAGGCCGCCAGCGTCGACGCCGCGAACAACGGCGACGGCGGCTGGCCCAGCCGCACCGCGTCGTCGGCCGGCCGGGCAGAGCAACCGATGCGCGGGAGTGCCGGCTCGGCCTGCTGCAGCCGGCGCAGCGCCTCGAAGAAGCCGAAGCCGTGCGGGGCGCGCTGCAGCGCGTCGTGCAGCGCATCGCGCGAGGCGTGGTCCGGCCCGCCGTCGGGAGCATCCTGCGGGGCGCCACGCGCCGCGCAATGCGGCGCCTCGTGGCACACGGGATCGGCGCTCAGCATGCCGGCCTCCGCCCCAGCCGGGCCGGCCAGCGTTTCACCTCGCCGCGCGTCGCCGAGCGCAGCACCGTCTCGGTGAAGCCGTTCAGCGACACATGGCGGGCGAAGAACTGCTCCAGCACCGATCCGAGCAGGAAGGCGCTGCCGCCTTCGAATGCGCGCTCGTCGCAGGTCAGCGTGATCTCGAGGCCGCGGCCGAAGCAGATCGGCCCGGGCGACGGCAGCCGGCGGTGGATCGGCCGCTGGCTGACGCTGCGCACGCCGCCGACCTGGCGCAGCGACGATGCGTCCTGCGGATCGGCGTGCAGCGACAGCAGGTCGCGCAGCGCGGCGGCGCCCTCGCCCGCGTCGGTTCCGCCGCCGTGATCGTTGCCACCCTCGCCGTGGCCATCGCCGTCCAGCAGGCTCAGGTGGTTCAGCGAGAGCTGGTTGATCAGCCGCCAGTGCGCCTCGCCCTCGTCCTGCGGCGGCCGCGGCCGGGTCGGCCCCTGGATGCAGCGGATGCCGGCGAGCGGCGCGGCGGAGTCGAGCGTGAAGTCGTCGCTGCCGCCCAGCGGCATCAGCAGCGGCAGGTCGCGGTTGGTGCACAGCGTGTCGACGGCGAGTTCGCGCAGCGCGCCGTGGAACGGGCGCTCGCGCGCGTCGACCAGCGACAGGCTCATCTCGCTGCCGAGGTAGCTCGAACGCAGGCCGTGGCGCTGCTGCCGGCCCGAGCTGCGGCGCGGCGTGCGCTGCACGCCGTACCAGGCGCCTTCGCTGGTGATGCCGCCGGCCTCGCCGCGCGCGCCGACGCCGTAGAACGGCCGGAACACCCGCCGCTCGCCGGCGCCGTGGCCGACCACGCCGGTGACGCTGTGCACCTCGAAATCCATCGGCCGCGTGCGGTCGGCCACGAGATGGTGGTCGGTGTGCCGCTCGTCGAGCCGCACGCGGTCGGCGCGCTTCGGGAACAGGTTGATCGCCGGCACGCAGTGCAGGCCGATGGCCGACGCGTCGACCGCGCGCTCCAGCGCCGCGTCGGTCCGGTCGAACAGCACGACGAGCTCGAAGGCCGTGGTGTCGAAGCGCCGCAGCGCGCGGTTGAGGTCGCCGAACTCGACGAAGCGAAAACGCGCCGGGAAAGCGAAGTACTCCTGCAGCAGCCGGTCGCCGCTGAAGCCGCGCGGCTGCGGCGGCAGCAGCGCCTCGTCGTCGGCAAAGCCGACGGCGCGGATCTGCGCCGCATCGCGCTTCACCGGCGGGTGCGCGCCCGAGCCGACCGGCCGCAGCACGAAGCCGAGCGCATGGCCGAGCAGGTGCTCGTGCAGCCGCGCCGGCACCGGCTCGGCGCCGCGCAGGAACACGCTCAGCCGGTCCAGCGCGAGCTGGTCGGCGCGCAGGCCGGCGGTGACGTCGAACACGATGCGCAGCCCGGCCGCCGCGCCGGGCGGCGGCGCGATGCCGAGCGCCGCCAGGTCGCCGGCGCGCGGCAGGTAGCCGGCCTCGCGCACCGCGAGCGGCCACAGCGTGGCGGCGTGGCCGGTGCGGTACTCGCAGGCGGTCTGCTCGTCGGGCGCGCAGCGGCTGCGCAGCGCGCTGCCGCGCGGCACGACGGCGCCGGCGGCCAGCGCCGGGTCGCGCAGGTCGGGCTCGAACTGCGCGATCAGTATCGACGGCAGCGGCGCCAGCGCGCCGGGCAGCACCGTGTCCAGCAGGTGCTGCGTGAAGCGGGTGTAGCCGGCGTCGAACTTGAGCTGCACGCGCGCGGCCATGAAGGCGAAGCCTTCGAGCAGGCGCTCGACATAGGGGTCGGCGCACTCGAAGCCGTCGAGGCTGAGCCGGCCGGCGATCTTCGGGAACTCGGCGGCGAACTCGCCGGCCATGTCGCGAAGGTGCTGGAGTTCGCGCTGGTAGTGGGCGAGGAAACGGGCGTCCATGCTGGCTGCAGCCTCTCAGCGCGCGTGGCGCGACAGCGGCGCCGGTGCGCCGTCGGCCACGACGACGCGGCCTGATTCGAGATCGATCGAGGTGTTGACGACGATGCGCAGCGGTGCCGGCACCGCCCACAGCTCGCCCTCGATCTTCATCGCGAGCGCCTGGGCGCCGATGCCGGCCTCGTCGGTGGCCACCCGCACGCTGAGCGTGCGCGGCAGGATGCGCGGCTCGAAATCGACGATGGCCTGGCGCACCCGGCGCGCCAGCGCGTCGCCGTCGACCGTGGAGGCGCAGACGCCGGCCAGGTCGGGGATGCCGTAGCACAGCGTGGAGCGTGCCACGGCATCGAACGGGTCGCCGTCGCCGTCGCCGTCGCCGTCGTCGTCGCCCGGCCCGCCCGACCCCTCCGGTGCCCTCGGCACGCCGAACTCTCCCGCGGTGGCGTTCAGCAGCCAGCCGAGGTCGCGCAGCACGCAGTCGCGCAGCCGGCGCACCGAGAAGAAGCGCTGCTCGCGCGATTCGACCGATTGCCCCGGTTCGAGGTCGGTCAGGCGGTCGAGCAGCGACGGCTGCAGCCGCTCGGTGGGGATCAGTTCGGGCATGGCGCGGGCCTCAGGACGTGCAGGGCTTGCCCGTCACCAGGTCCCAGCCCTGCGGGCCGTGCTTGACCTGCGAGCCGTCGTTCGGGTTGCGCTCGTAGTAGGTCATCAGCACCTTCGAGTACATCAGCTCGATGTTCTCGGTGGCGCGGTCGTTGCCCGACGAGTCGACGGCGTACTTCTTCAGGATCGGGCGGGTCAGCTCGAGCTCCATGTACTTGTCGAACTTCTGGGTGTCGCCATGCCCGAGGCCGCTGGACAGCCAGACGATGTGGCACTTCGAGTCCTTGCCCATCGCGCCGCCGCCGATGGCCATCTTCTGCAGGTAGATCGAGGCCTTGTCGGCGGTCTTCTTCAGCGCGAGCGGCGCGCATTCGGGCATGCCGAGCTGCAGGTCCTGCGTGCCGGTCTGGCCGCTTTCCTTCGGCTCGCGCGAGATCTCGAGGCTGCAGTCGTCGAGCGTGATCCAGTCGGGATAGCCGTCGATCTTGCAGTCGCCCTTGATGGGGTGGAGGTTCATGACGATCATTTCAGTGCTCCTTGCGGGGGGTGGGTGCCTGGTTCAGCCAAGCGGTGGGGGGAACGGGAACGGGGGGCGGGAACGGCGGTGGGATACGGGGGCGGGGGCGGCCGGCGTGCCGGTGCGCGCTACGCCTTCGCCGAAGGCAGCTTGGCCACCAGCCGCAGCGAGACGGTCAGTCCCTCGAGCTGGTAGTGCGGCCGGAGGAAGATCTTGGCGGCGTAGTAGCCGGGGGTGGCCGGGTCTTCCTCGACCACCACCTCCGCCGCCGCCAGCGGCTTGCGGGATTTCTCTTCCTCCGACGCCATCGCCGGATTCGGCTCGACGTAGTTGCCGACCCAGTTGCTCAGCCAGCGCTCCATGTCGCCGCGCTCGGCGAAGGAGCCGATGCGGTCGCGCACGATGCACTTCAGGTAGTGCGCGAAGCGGCAGGTGGCGAACAGGTAGGGCAGCCGCGCGGCCAGGCTGGCGTTGGCGGTCGCGTCGGCGTCGTCGTACTCGGGCGGCTTGTTCAGCGACTGCGCGCCGATGAAGGCCGCCATGTCGGAGTTCTTGCGGTGGATCAGCGGCATGAAGCCGCTGCGCGCCAGCTCGGCCTCGCGCCGGTCGCTGATCGCGATCTCGGTGGGGCACTTCATGTCGACGCCGCCGTCGTCGGTCGGGAAGGTGTGGGCCGGCAGGCCCTCGACCGCGCCGCCCGAGCCGATGCCGCGGATGCGCGAGCACCAGCCGTAGTGCTTGAACGAGCGCATCACGTTGGCGGCCATCGCATAGGCGGCGTTGGCCCAGACGTAGCGCTGGTGGTCGCCGCCCTCCACGTCTTCCTCGAACTCGAAGGCGTCGACCGGGTCGGTCTTGGCGCCGTAGGGCAGGCGGGCGAGCATGCGCGGCATCGCGAGGCCGATGTAGCGCGAATCCTCCGATTCGCGCAGCGAGCGCCAGCCGGCGTATTCGGGCGTCTGGAAGATCTTGGTCAGGTCGCGCGGGTTGGCCAGCTCCTGCCACGACTGCATCTGCATCAGCGAGGGCGCGGCGGCGGCCAGGAACGGCGCGTGCGCGGCGGCGGCGATCTGGCTCATCTCGGCCAGCAGTTCGGTGTCGGTCGGGCTGTGGTCGAAGCTGTAGTCGCCGACCAGGCAGCCGTAGGGCTCGCCGCCGAACTGGCCGTACTCCTCCTCGTAGAACTTCTTGAACACCGGGCTCTGGTCCCAGGCGGTGCCCTTGTACTTGCGCAGCGTGCGCTGCAGCTCCTTCTTCGAGATGTTGAAGACGCGGATCTTCAGCATCTCGTCGGTCTCGGTGTTGTTGACGAGGTAGTGCAGGCCGCGCCAGGCCGATTCCAGCGCCTGGAAGTCGGGGTGGTGCAGGATCAGGTTGATCTGCTCCGACAGCTTGCGGTCGATGCCGGCGATGATCGCCTCGATCGATTCCTTGGCCTCGGCGCGGATCAGCGTGCTGTCGGCCAGCGCCTGCTCGGCCAGCGTGCGCACCGCGCCCTCGACGGCGCTGCGCGCGCTGTCGGAGGTGGGCGTGAAGCTCTTCATCAGCAGGCGCGAGAAGTCGTCGCCGGCCGGGTCGGGCCGGGTCGCGACGGCGGCATCGGCCGCGCCGCGCTCCAGGGTCATCAGGTCGTCCATGGCGGGGGTCTCCGGGTCGGGTCGGGTGGATGTGGATTCGGGCGGGTGGCGATCAGGCGTCGGCCCGCGGCGAGGCCGCGAGCGAGGCCAGCAGCGCCGGGTCGGCCAGCACGCGGTCGATCAGCGCCTCGGCCTGGCTCTTGCCGTCCATGTAGGTCAGCAGGTTGGTGAGCTGGCTGCGTGCGTCCAGCAGCCGGCGCAGCGGCTCGACCTGGCGCGCGACGGCAGCGGGCGAGAAGTCGTCCATGCACTCGAACGTCATCTGCACGCCGAGCTGGCCCTGGTCGGTCAGCGTGTTCGGCACGCTGAACGCGAGCCGCGGCTGGATCGCCTTCATGCGCTCGTCGAAGTTGTCGACGTCGATCACCAGCGCCTTGCGCTGGTCGACCGGCGGCAGCGGTTGCGCCGGCTTGCCGGACAGGTCGGACATCACGCCCATCACGAACGGCAGCTCGACCTGCCGCGTCGAGCCGTAGAGCTCGACGTCGTACTCGATC
>JBGAMJ010000105.1:0-18995 GCA_044223035.1 Piscinibacter sp. | reverse complement strand
CAACAACCGCGGCCCGATCCGCCGCCGATTCCCGCGGCGCTGCAAGCGCTGCACGATCGCCTCGCCGTCGCGCTGAGCGCGCTGGCGCTGCCGCTCGACACCCGCCCGTACCAGCCGCACGTCAGCCTCGCCCGCCGCGCCCGCGGCGCGCGGCTGCCCGAAATCGGCGGCGCGCCCGCGCCGGTCGTCTGGAGGGCCCACGGCCACGTGCTCGCCGAGTCCGACCGCGGCTATCGCGTGCTGCGCCGCTACGGCGCTACCAGTCGTACAGGCCCACCCCGAGGATGAAGCCCGAGCCCTTGCGGCCCTCGCTGCGCTGCTGCTGCAGCGCGAAGTCGATCGCCACCTTCTCGCGCTGCACCCAGTAGCGCAGGCCGGCCTGGGCGAAGCGTGAATCGCCGTCGCGCGCGTATTCGGCGAACGCGTGGGTGCGGCGCAGCACTTCGCGCTCGATCGCGATCGAGCGGTCCCAGGCACGCGGTGCATCGTTGGCCTTGGTGATGCCGGCGTTCACGTGCAGGTAGCCCGCGCCGTCCCACAGCGCTAGCGAGAACGGCAGCTTGACGGTCAACGAGCGTGTCGTGCGCTCGCTGCCGCGCGAACGCTCGGCCGCCAGCGACGCGCTGATGCCCCAGCCCCAGCCGTCGCGCGCGATCGCGTTGAACAGGTGCTTGAACTCGACCTCCGCCTCGTGGCCGGTCTCGTCGCCGGCACGGTCGACCCGCCGCGTCAGCTCCAACTGCACCGAGGTGCTGGGGGTGAAGGTGTACTCGGGCTCGATCGAGAAGCCGCGCACCCCGCCGTAGCGCTGCACCCAGCTCTCGAAGGACCAGGTCTGCGCGTCGTCCTCCTCCGAGACCGCGGTGCGGGCGGACGCGAACGGACGGTCGTTGGCGGCGGCCGACCCGCCGATCGCCAGCAGCGCCACGGCGGCGAGCAGGCGCGGCCATCGACGCGTTGCAGTGGTCCGCCGGGCCGCCCGCGGCGCACCCGGCGAAGACAGGGAGACATTGTTCATGCCCGCCAGTCTCGCCGATCGGGCCCTGCCGCCCGGCGCGCGGAAGCGCCGCGGGTGCGACCTGAGCGCGTCGCGAGTGCGCCTTCGCCCCCCTCGTCATTTCAGTTTGCGCAACGCTGCGTTCGATGGGGGGTGATTTATCCCAAGGGGAGGCCTGCCTAAAGTTCATCCCATCGATGAGCCAGACGGCAAAACGAAGACCCATCGAGACACCTCCCCCCACATCGAATCGAAGGACTTCACCATGAACACCACCGTCCGCACCCTGCGCCAAGGCACCGCCCTCGTCGCGACCCTGCTCGCCGCCTTCGCGGTCCACGCGGCCGACCCGGGCTACGACACCTATCGCCGCGTCGTCAACGGCGACACCCGCGTCGAAGCGCCGCAAGCCACCACCGACAACGCCCCGCGCATCGTCGCCGGCCCCTACGCCCGCTACCTGATCAACCGCGGCATGAGCGAAGCGCAAGCGCTGTCCAACGCCCGCGACGCCGGCGAGATCGCGACGATCGACAGCGCCCAGCCGGTGGCCGTGAAGCCGCTGAGCAGCTACCAGATCTACGAACGCGTGATGGGCCGCAGCATCAACGGCTGAGCCAGCGCGAAGACGCAAACGATCGCCCGCAGACGCCCCGACAAACCGACAAACCGACACATCGCAAAGAAGGAAGAACACCATGAACACCCAAGCCATCACCCGCACCCTGCGCCAAGGCGGCGCGCTCGTCGCCACGCTGCTCGCCGCCGTCGCGGTGCACGCCGCGCCCGCCGCGGAATCCAGCCAGGACACGTACCGCCGCGTCGTTCTCGGCGACAGCACGATCGCCGCGCCGCAGGCCGCCGCCGAAGCCGCCGAACGCGTCGTGCCCGGCTCCTATGGCCGCTACATGATCCAGCAACTCGGCCGCAGCGAGGCCGATGCGCTGGCGATCGCCCGCGACGCCGGCGAAACGCCGACCGTGCAACGCCAGCAATCCGCCGCGACCGAAGCGCTGACCGGCTACAAGCTGTATGGCCGCGTGATGGGCTTGCACAGCAAGGTCTGAGCGATGACCTCGCACCCGGCCGGACGGCATGTCCGGCCCGGCCCGCCACCCCCGACGCCGCGCTCCTGCGCGGCGTCGTCGTTTCCGGACGGCCGCAGCAGCCCGTGCCGCGCGACTCCAGCCGCGGAACCGCCCCTCACTCCACCAGCGGCAACGCACTGGTGCACTTGATCTCGTCCAGGCAGACGCTGGAGCGCACGCTGTTGACGCCCGGCAACTGCATCAGCGTGTCCATCAGGAACTGCGACAGCGCCTTCAGGTCGCGCGCGATCACCTTGATCACGTAGTCGAAGTCGCCGGTCACCGAATAGCACTCCAGCACCTGGGGCAGGTCGGCGATCAGGTCCTTGAACTTCGGCAGCTCGCGGATGTGGCCCTTCTCCATCGCCACGTGGATGAACGCGACCACGCCCAGGCCCAGGCGCGCCGCGTTCAGCCGCGTCTCGTAGCGCGCGATGTATCCCGCTTCCTCCAGCCGGCGGTGGCGCCGGTGGCTCTGCGCCGGCGACAGGCTGGCCGCCTCGGCCACCTCGAGGTTGGACGCCCGCCCATGCTCCTGCAAAAAGGCCAGGATGCGTCGATCGATACGGTCGAAATCGGGTTCGTGCAAGTTCGTCTCCTTGATTCAGCGCAAAGAGCAATCTTATTTCTTCGACTAGGGATTCCCCGGCGCCCAGACGAAAGCCAATTGTTCGGGTCGACACCCAGAATTCATCCCTGTCGACTGCCACGGACAACCCGCTGCAGCCCGGCAGCGCCGCCACCCGCGGCGCCACCCGCCCGCCTCGCGCCGCCCTGACCCAGGACCCCTCGGAGACATCCCCCGTGCAACATTCTTTCTTCCGCGCCCCGCTTTCCGCCCTCGCCCTTGCCCTGTCGGTGGCCGGCTTCGCCGCACCGGCGCTGGCCGCCACCAAGAGCGTCGCGGTCACCGCGATCGTCGAGCACCCCGCCCTCGACGCCGCCCGCGACGGCGTGAAGGACGAGCTGAAGGCCGCCGGCTTCGAGGCCGGCAAGAACCTGAGCTTCGAATACCAGAGCGCCCAGGGCAACAACGGCACCGCCGCGCAGATCGCGCGCAAGTACATCGGCGCCCGGCCGGACGTGATCGTCGCGATCGCCACGCCGTCGGCGCAGGCCGTCGTCGCCGGCACCAAGGACATCCCGGTCGTGTTCAGCGCCGTCACCGACCCGGTGGCCGCCAAGCTGGTCAAGACCTGGGACGCCTCGGGCAGCAACGTCACCGGCGTGTCCGACCTGTCGCCGCTCGAAAAGCACCTGGAGCTGATCAAGAAGGTCGCGCCGCAGGCCAGGCGCGTCGGCGTGATCTACAGCCCGGGTGAGGCCAACTCGGTGGCGATCGTCGAGGCGCTGAAGAAGGCCGTCGCGGCCGCCGGCATGACGCTGGTCGAAGCCGCCGCCGCGCGCACCGTCGACGTGCCGAGCGCCGCGCAGAGCCTGGTCGGCAAGGTCGACGTGATCTACGCGCCGACCGACAACAACGTGATGTCCGCCTTCGAGGGCATCGTCAAGGTGGCGCAGCAGGCCAAGCTGCCGGTGGTCGCCGCCGACACCGATGCGGTCAAGCGTGGCGCGGTCGCGGCGCTGGGCCTGAACTACTACGACCTCGGCCGCCAGACCGGCAAGCTGGTCGTTCGCATCCTGAACGGCGAGGCGCCGGGCAAGATCGCCTCGCAGACCAGCAGCACCTTCGAGCTGCACGTCAACCCGGCCGCCGCGCAGAAGCAGGGCGTGGTGCTGTCGGACGAGCTGCTGAAGTCGGCCAAGGTGGTCGTCAGGTAAGGCGATCCGCGGCTGCGGCGAGCCTGCCGCGGCACCCGCCGCGGCAATGGCCGAGCTGCCGCATCAACGGCCGGAACACACACCGGCCCCTTGCCGCCGCCGGCCCGAAAGGCCGGCCGGCGTTCACTCGCCCGCGGGCCGCGGGCGCGGCGCGCACGGCGCGTCTTCCCGCTTTCCCGATTCCACGAGGCACCCCCCATGTCACTCATCGCATCCCTGGGCGCGATCGAGATCGGTCTGATCTTCGGACTGGTCGCGCTCGGCGTCTATCTCTCGTTTCGCATCATCAACTTCCCGGACCTGACGGTCGACGGCAGCTTCCCGCTCGGCGGCGCCGTCGCCGCGGCGCTGATCGTCGCCGGCTGGAACCCGTTCGCCGCCACCGCGGTGGCCGTGGCGGCCGGTGCGCTCTCCGGGCTGCTCACGGCCTGGCTCAACGTCAAGCTGAAGATCATGCAGCTGCTGGCGAGCATCCTCGTGATGATCGCGCTGTACTCGATCAACCTGCGCGTGATGGGCAAGCCCAACGTCGCGCTGATCTCCGAACCCACGGTGTTCAGCCTGCTGCAGTTCGGCGACCTGCCGGAGTACTGGTTCAAGCCGCTGCTGCTGCTGGCGATCGTCGCCGCCACCAAGCTGCTGATCGACCTGTTCTTCGCCTCCGAGACCGGCCTGGCAATGCGCGCCACCGGCGGCAACCCGCGCATGGCCCGCGCCCAGGGCATCTCGACCGACCGCCTGACGATGGCCGGCCTGGCGCTGTCGAACGCGCTGGTCGCCTTGGCCGGCGCGCTCTTCGCGCAGACCCAGGGCGGCGCCGACATCTCGATGGGCGTCGGCACCATCGTGATCGGCCTGGCCGCGGTGATCATCGGCGAGACGCTGCTGCCCGCGCGCAGCCTCGTGCTCACGACGCTCGCCTGCGTGCTCGGCGCGGTGCTGTACCGCTTCTTCATCGCACTCGCGCTGAACAGCGACTTCATCGGCCTGAAGGCGCAGGACCTGAACCTCGTCACCGCGCTGCTCGTCGCCGTCGCGCTGCTCGTGCCCTCGTACCGCCGCAAGCTCGCCCGCCTGCTGCCCGGCCGCGCCGCGGCCGCCACCAACGGTTCCACCGCCACCCCGGCCCGCAAGGAAGCCCAGTGATGTTGTCCGCCCAGAACCTGAAGATCACCTTCAACCCCGGCACGCCGATCGAGAACCGCGCGCTGCGCGGGCTGGACCTGACGATCCCGAAAGGCCAGTTCGTCACCGTCATCGGCTCCAACGGCGCCGGCAAGTCGACCTTCCTGAACGCGATCAGCGGCGACCTGCTGGTCGACAGCGGCAGCATCCACATCGACGGCATCGACGTCACCCGCCGCAATGCCTGGCAGCGCTCGGCGCTGGTCGCCCGCGTGTTCCAGGACCCGATGGCCGGCACCTGCGAGAGCCTGACGATCGAGGAGAACATGGCGCTGGCGTGGAAGCGCGGCGAGGGCCGCGGCCTGTCGCTGTCGCTCAACCGGGGGCTGCGCGAGCAGTTCCGCGAGAAGCTGTCGATCCTCGGCCTCGGCCTCGAGAACCGGCTGGCCGACCGCATGGGCCTGCTGTCCGGCGGCCAGCGCCAGGCGGTGAGCCTGCTGATGGCCTCGCTGAAGCCGTCGCGCATCCTGCTGCTGGACGAACACACCGCCGCGCTCGACCCCAAGACCGCCGCCTTCGTGCTCGAGCTGACCGCGCGCATCGTCGAGGCCGGCCACCTGACCGCGATGATGGTCACGCACAGCATGCGCCAGGCGCTCGACTACGGCACCCGCACCGTGATGCTGCACGAGGGCCGCGTGATCCTCGATGTGTCCGGCCGCCAGCGCCAGGGCCTGGACGTGCCCGACCTGCTGCAGATGTTCGAGAAGACCCGCGGCGAGAAGCTCGCCGACGACAAGCTGCTGCTCGCCTGAGCCGGCGCCCAGATTCCAACGAAAGAACCCATGAAACAACTCCTGAACCGCTTCGAGACCAAGGCCCCCGAGATCGTGTTCGAGTGGCACGACAGCGAAACCCCGGCCCGCGGCTGGGTGGTGATCAACTCGCTGCGCGGCGGCGCCGCCGGCGGCGGCACGCGCATGCGCCGCGGCCTCGACCGGCGCGAGGTCGAGTCGCTGGCGAAGACGATGGAAGTCAAGTTCGCCGTCTCCGGCCCGGCCATCGGCGGCGCCAAGTCGGGCATCGACTTCGACCCGGCCGACCCGCGCAAGGACGGCGTGCTGCGCCGCTGGTACAAGGCGGTGACGCCGCTGCTCAAGACCTACTACGGCACCGGCGGCGACCTGAACGTCGACGAGGTGCACGAGGTGATCCCGATCACCGAGAGCTACGGCCTGTGGCACCCGCAGGAAGGCGTGGTCAACGGCCACTTCCAGCCGAGCGAGAGCGAGCGCATCCAGAAGGTCGGCCAGCTTCGCCTGGGCGTCGCCAAGGTCGTCGAAGACCCGCGCTACACGCCCGACGCGGCGCGCAAGTTCGTCGTCGCCGACCTGATCACCGGCTGGGGCGTGGCCGAGGCCGTGCGCCACCAGCAGCGCCTGCACGGCGGCTCGCTGGCCGGCAAGCGCGTGATCGTGCAGGGCTGGGGCAACGTGGGCAGCGCCGCGGCCTACTACCTGGCGCAGGCCGGCGCGAAGCTGGTCGGCGTCATCGACCGCGACGGCGGCCTGATCGAACCGGACGGCCTAGCCGCCGACCAGGTGCGCGCACTGTTCCTGGCCAAGCGCGGCAACACGCTGGTCGCCGACGGCCTGCTGCCGTTCGACGAGGTGAACCGCCGCATCTGGAGCCTGGGCGCCGAGATCTTCCTGCCCTGCGCCGCCTCGCGCCTGGTGACGCGCGAGCAGGTCGACGCGCTGATCGCCGCCGGCCTGGAAGTGGTGTCCTGCGGCGCCAACGTGCCCTTCGCCGACCGCGAGATCTTCTACGGCCCGATTTGCGAGCACGCCGACTCGAAGGTCGCCGTGATCCCCGACTTCATCGCCAACTGCGGCATGGCGCGCGCCTTCGCGTTCCTGATGCAGGGCAACGTCGAGATCTCCGACGCAGCGATCTTCGGCGACGTGTCGGCCACCGTCGGCGCCGCGCTGGAGCGCTGCCACGCCCGCAACCCGGAACGCAACCGGCTGTCGAGCACGGCGTTCGAGGTGACGCTGGGGCAGTTGGTCTGAGTCGATTGCCCGCCACCCGCCGCCACGGCGCAAGCAGGTTTGGCGTCGGCCGGCGGATGACATCCAGCGCATCGGTCGGGGCGGCGAAGGCGCGGGCGGGCAGGCCGCCGCGGCGCTTCGGCGAGGCGGTCTCCGCTTCGCTCCGACTCCCCTGCGATGCTCGGTCTCGTGGCCCGTCGCAGAACTCACTACGCTCACTTCGTTCGCTGCGTTCGGACAGTTGCGACGAGTCAGACCACGAAGCGCGCTGCGCGCGCGGCCACGAGCCCTGCGCTTCTCGGCGCCTCGCAAGGCGCGCCGCGACGGCCTGCCCGCCCGCGCCTTCGCGGAGACGTCGGTTCTTCGCGATCGAACAGAACAAGCCTTTACAGCGCGGCAGGCAGCATCCGCTGGGGGCGCTTCGTGGCGCGACGAGCAGGGAATCAAAGCGACGCCGTGCCTGCCCACCTTGGAGCGCCGTCCGGCCATGTCGTTAAACAGCCATCGACGAGTCCGGCGGAGACCTGCTCGCTGATATTCTTTCGCGATGGATTCCCCCGTCGAACATGGCTTGACCACTGAAATCGTCCATGCCGACCGCCACTTCGGCGTCGAGCACGGCGGCCTTCACAAGCCCATCCACACGTCGGTGCAATACGGCTTCGATCGCGTCGAGGAACTGATCGGCACCTTTCAGGGCAAGCACAAGGGCGGCTTCAACTATTCCCGACAGGGCACGCCGACGACGGCTGCGTTGGAGGCAAAGATCACGCACCTTGAACAGGGGCTGGGAACGGTCTGCTTCGCCACCGGCATGGCGGCGATCACGGGGATCTTCCTGACGCTACTGCTCTCAGGCGACCACGTCGTCTCGAGCCGCTACGTCTTCGGCAACACCAACAGCCTGCTCGACACGATCGCGGGCCTTGGCATCGAGGTCAGCAAGGTCGACGCAGGTTCGGCCGCCGCTGTCGAGGCCGCACTGCGGCCGAATACGCGCGTCGTCTTCGTCGAGACCATTGCCAACCCCGGCACCCAGGTGCCGGACCTCGTCGCGATCGGCGAGCTCTGCCGCACGCGCGGGCTGGTCTTCGTCGTCGACAACACGGTCACCTCGCCAGCGCTTTTCCGGCCGCGTGCCGTCGGCGCGAGCCTGGTCGTCAATTCGCTGACCAAGACGATCGCGGGCCACGGCGAAGCCTTGGGCGGGGCGGTCACCGACACCGGGCTGTTCGATTGGCAGGGCTTCCCGAACATCTTCGGGCCCTATCGCAAGGGCGATCCGACGCTGTGGGGATTGCAGCAGATCCGCAAGAAGGCGCTGCGCGACATGGGCGGCTCGCTTTCGTCGGAACAAGCGCACCGTATCAGCCCGGGTGCGGAAACCCTGGAACTGCGCGTCAGGCAGACCAGCGCGAGCGCGCTGGCGCTTGCACGCTGGCTGCAGGCACACCCGAAGGTCAGCGCGGTGCATTACCCGGGGCTGGAATCTCACCCGCACCACGCCCGTGCAATGCAGCTCTTCAAGGCGTGCGCATGGCTGCTGAGTTTCGAGCTGCGTGATGCGTCGACGATGATCCCGGTGATCAATCGACTGCAATTGCCGATCAAGGCCACGGGCATGGGCGACACCCGAACGCTGATCATTCCGGTTGCGCCCACGATCTTCTGGGAAGCCGGTGCCGAAGTGCGGGCGGAGATGGGCATCGCCGATGGCTTGATCCGGTTGTCGATCGGGCTGGAGGATCCTGCTGACTTGATCAACGACTTTTCCCAAGCTCTCGGCTGAACATCTGTTGCAGCGCCACTTGGGTACGTCGGTCTCTTGCGTCGAACACAAGACCCCGGTTCTGCGCGGCAGGCGGCATCCGCTGGGGGCGATTTTTGGGGCGACGAGGAGGCGAGCCCGGACTCGAACAGTCCAGTGGACTGTTCGTGCCTGGCGAGCGGCCGGGCCACTGGCCTGGCGCGGCCTGCAAGGCGAGATCTGGGGTCGGCGCGCGCAGCGCGCTTCGTTGTCTGACTCGGCGCAGCTGTTTGAGCGGAGTGAGCGCAGCGAACGCAGCGAGTTCTGCGACGCGACCCCAGGTCGAGCACCACAGTGCACTCGGAGCGAAGCGGAGACCGCCCCAGCATGAGCCCCCGGCGGATGCCGCCTGCCGCGCCGCGCAGACGCTCGAACGGGGCGGGGCGGAGGATCGCCGCAACCTGGACTCACCCCCGCGCCGCCAGCGCCCCCGGCTTCAGCATCCATTCGTGCACCGGGTCGTTCTTGAACACCCAGAACCGGTTCGGCCCGGCCATCACGTTCAGGTAGTAGAGGTCGTAGCCGTGCGGCGCCACCACCGGGTGGTAGCCGCGCGGGACCATCACGACGTCGTGGTCCTCGACGGCGCAGGCTTCGTCGAGGCTGCGGTCGTCGGTGTAGACGCGCTGGAAGGCGAAGCCCTGCGGCGGGTTGAGGCGGTGGTAGTAGGTCTCCTCGAGCTGGGTCTCGGTCGGCGGGGCTTCCACGTCGTGCTTGTGCGGCGGGTAGCTCGACGAATGGCCGGCCGGCGTGATCACCTCGACCACCAGCAGATGGGCGGCGGTGGGGTCGTCGTGCGGCAGGATGTCGCAGACGTAGCGGGTGTTGGCACCCTGCCCGCGCACGCTGCGCTTCATCGTCGCCGGGTCGATCACGCGCACCTCGCGCGGCGTGTCGCCGCCCGGGGCGCTGCACAGCGCCACCTCGGCGTCGCGCGCGGCGCGCAATTCCACCTCGCGGCCGGCGGGCACGTAGACGGCCGCCGGCGCACGGTCGTCGAACACGCTGTCGCGCGTGCCGAGGGCCGGGTAGGTGAGGCCGCCGACCGTCACGTCGACACGCCCCGCCAGCACCACGAGGCACAGCTCGCGCGTGCCGGTCGCGAGCGTCTCGCGCTCGCCCTCGCGCAGGCGCAGCGCGCGAAAGCCCACGTGCGTCCAGCCGGCGCGCTCGGGCGTCACCTCGACGATCTCGCGGCCCTCGGGCCGCGCCTTGGCAAGCAGCGGCGAAACCATCAGGCGGCCCTCTGCGAAGCCTGGCTCAGCCGGTCGACGATCGCGCGCAGCGTGCGGTAGCCCTTGCTCGCGTATTCGTAGCTCGGCGCCACCGCCGGGTCCTGCTCGGCCTCGACCACCAGCCAGCCCTCGTAGCCGGCGGCGTGTAGCGTGGTCAGCACGGCGTCGAAGTCGATCACGCCGTCGCCGGGCACGGTGAAGGTGCCGTTGATGACGCCGTCGAGGAAGCTCCATCCGTCGTTGCGCGCGGTGGCGATCACCTGCGGCCGCACGTCCTTGCAGTGCACGTGGACCACGCGCGACAGGTGCTTCTTCAGCACCGCCACCGGGTCGGCGGCGCCGCCGAAGTAGGCATGGCCGGTGTCGAACAGCAGGCCGACGTCCGGGCCGGTCTCGGCCATCAGCCGGTCGATGTCGGCCGGCGACTCGACGTAGGCGCCCATGTGGTGGTGGTAGGCGAGCGTGATGCCGTACTCGGCCTTCAGGTGCGCGCCGAAGGCGTCGAGCCGGCGCGCGTAGGCCTGCCACTGCGCGTCGGTCGTGAAGCGCGGGCGCTTGGCCAGCGGCGTGTCCTGCCGGCCCTGGATCGAGCCGGCCACCTCGCCGTAGACCACGACGCGGCAGCCCTGCACCTTCAGCTTGCCCATGTGCGCTGCGCAGCGCGCGATCTCGGCATCGAGGGTGCCTTCGGCCAGCTCGCCGGAATACCAGCCCGAGACGCAGGCGACGCGGTAGTCGGCCAGCACCGCCTTCAGCGCCTGCGGGTCGCTCGGGAACTTGTTGCCCAGCTCGAAGCCTTCGTAGCCGATCTCGCTGCCTTCGCGCAGCACGGTGGAGAGCGGGGTTTCGCCGCCGAGTGCCGGCAGGTCGTCGTTGCACCAGGAGATCGGGTTGATGCCGATGCGCACGTTCCAGGGGGTCATCGCGGGTTCCTCGGGTTCAGGGTCGTTGCAGTTGCTTGGCGTCAAGGTGGCGGGCATGGGCCTCGCGCACCGCGCCGGATTCGGAGACTTCGGGCAGGCCCACCTCCCACCAGCAGCCGCCGTCGGCGGTGACGCGGGCGTGGGTGGTGTCGATCACGAGCACCTGCGTGCGCGTGGCGCGGCGCGCCTCGACCATCGCGGACTTCAGCTCGGCGATGCTCGCGACATGCCGCGCATCGGCGCCCAGGCTGCGCGCGTGCATCGCGAAGTCGATCTTCGG
This sequence comes from Piscinibacter sp., assembly GCA_044223035.1. Classification (GTDB taxonomy): domain Bacteria; phylum Pseudomonadota; class Gammaproteobacteria; order Burkholderiales; family Burkholderiaceae_C; genus JBGAMJ01. The sequence goes on along the minus strand of JBGAMJ010000105.1, from coordinate 7,707 downwards.
CACCTCGCCGCCTTCGGGCACGCAGTCGTCGAGCATGTTGTTGAAGTTCGGGCAGCCCACGCTGTTCTGCAGGCGCTGGATGCAGCCGTAGCCGCGGTTGTCGAGCACCACCACGATCAGCTTGCGGCCCAGCATCACCGAAGTCGACAACTCGGAGTTCAGCATCAGGTACGAGCCGTCGCCGACCATCACGACCACCTCGGCATCCGGCTGCGCCATCTTGACGCCCAGCCCGCCGGCGATCTCGTAGCCCATGCAGGAGTAGCCGTACTCCATGTGGTAGCCGCCCGGCCGGCTGGATCGCCACAGCTTGTGCAGCTCGGCCGGCAGCGTGCCGGCGGCGCAGACGACGATGTCGCGCGCCGGCGAATCGGCGGCCGAATCGCGCACCGCGCCGATCACCTCGGCGTCGTAGGGCAGCACGTTCTTCGGCTCGGCGGTGGTGAGCTGGGTGACGCGGGCGACCCAGCCGGCGGCCAGGTCGCGGGCGCGGGCGGTCCAGGCGGCGTCGGCCTGCCAGCCGGCGAGCGCGTCTTCGAGCTGGGCGAGCCCCACGCGCGCATCGGCGACCAGCGCCGCGCCGGCCCACTTGCCGGCATCGAACGGCTGCACGTTCAGGCTCAGCAGCGTGGCCCGCGGGAACAGCGCGTGCGAGCCGGTGGTGAAGTCCTGCAGTCGCGTGCCGACGGCGAACACCACGTCCGCCTCGCGCGCCACGGCGTTGGCGGCGGGCGAACCGTCGACGCCGATCGCACCCAGGTTCAGCGGGTGGTCCCAGGCCAGGCTGCTCTTGCCGCCGTGCGATTCGGCCACCGGCACGCCGTGCGCCTCGGCAAACGCGCGCAGCGCCTCGCCGGCATGGCTGTACAGCACGCCGCCGCCGGCGACGATCAGCGGCTGGCGCGCGCGCTCGAGCAGCGCCGCCGCCTGCGCCAGCTCGGCCGCATCGGCCGGCGGGCGGCGGAAGCGCAGCGGCTCGGGCTGCAGGAATTCTTCCGGGCAGTCGAAGGCCATGCCCTGCACGTCCTGCGGCAGCGCCAGGCACACCGGTCCGCAGGCGGCCGGGTCGGTCATCACGCGGATGGCGCGCGGCAGCGCGGTCAGGATCTGCTCCGGCCGGGTGATGCGGTCGAAGTAGCGCGTGACGGGGCGGAAGCAGTCGTTCGCGCTCAGGTCGCCCTGCTGGAAGTCCTCGACCTGCTGCAGCACCGGGTCGGGAGCGCGTGTGGCGAAGGTGTCGCCCGGCAGCAGCAGCACCGGCAGCCGGTTGACGTGCGCCATCGCCGCCGACGTGACGAGGTTGGTGGCGCCCGGGCCGATGCTGGTCGTGACGGCCAGGATGCGGCGGCGGAAATGCGCCTTCGCGTAGGCGACGGCGGCGTTCGCCATGCCCTGCTCGTTGTGCGCGCGGAAGGTCGGCAGCGTGTCGCGCTGCGCGATCAGCGCCTCGCCGATGCCGGCCACGTTGCCGTGGCCGAAGATCGCGAACACGCCGCCGCAATAAGGTTCGAGGCTGCCGTCGGCCTGCTCGGCGCGCAGCGCCGCGAGGTGGCGCAGCAGCGCCTGGGCCATCGTCAACCGGATCGTCTTGCCCGCCATCATGCTGCCCTCCCGAGGAAACTCCCGGCCGCCTGAAGTTTCTTCATCTCCCGCGGGGGGCGCAGCCCGGCCCCGGGTGCGCTCTCCAGCGCGGCGCGGCTGTCGCGCCAGGCATCCACCAGCGTCGTGAAGTGGCGCGCCACCTGCTCGACCAGCGCGCCGTCGTCGATCTCGCCGCGCAGCCACGCCAGGCTGGCGCCGGCCCACAGCGTGCGGCCCACCATGAAGCCCTTGACCAGCGGGTGCGTGGCCTCGCGGAAGCCGCGCGCCAGCACCTCCAGCGGCTGGTTCAGGCCGAGGATCACCGCGCCGCGGCATTGCGGGTCGCGCTCGTCGATCAGCGCGGCCAGCTCGTCCCAGGCGCCGCTGGACATCGGCGCGAGCTTCCACCACTCCGGCTTGAAGCCGAGGTTGTAGAGCCGCTTGATCGAGCGCAGCACGGCCGCGTCCTCGGTGCCGGGCGGCGTGACGGCGCGCGGCGGGATCATCTCCAGCAGCAGCTCGTGGCCGCTCTCGCGCGTGGCCTCCCACAGCTCGCGCACCGTGGCCTCCTGCGCCAGGCGCAGGTCGACCGGGTCGTCGGGGTGGTAGGAGACCAGGCACTTCACCACCTGCTCGCGCGGCCAGTGCGCGAGCTGCGTGCCGATGCTGTGCGTGCCGTCGAAGCGCAGCGGGCGCGAGCCCGGCAGCTCGACCGGCCGGCCGACCCACCAGCCGCGGCCGGTGGCGGCGTGCAGCGCGGTCTCGCCGTAGGGTCCGCCGTCGATCAGCACGCCGATCTTGCCCTTCAGCGAGCGGCTGCGCTCGACCTGCTCGGCCGCGCGCACCAGCAGGTGCTTGAGCGCCGGGATGCGCGACTCGTCGGCGCCGGCCTCGCGCGCCAGCTCGAAGAACTGGCTGCGGTGGTCGAAGGCCAGAACGTTCAGCTCGTCCCACGCCGGGCGCGCGGCGGTGGTGCGGTGCAGGTGCGCGAGCTGGCGGTCGGCGTCGACCTTCGGGTTGCGGCTGCCGCTGAACCAGTGGTTCAGTTCGGCCGGCGTCGGCATCGCCGGCGCGCAGGCGTGGCGCGAGACGACGATCGCGCCGCAGGCGTTGGCCAGCCGGGCCGCGTCGGCGAAGCCGAGGCCGTTCAGCAGCCCGGTCATCAGGCCGGCGGCGAAGGCGTCGCCGGCGCCCAGCACGTTGAGCACCTCGACGCGTTCGCCCTGCACGGTCAGCGCGTCCTCGATACGCTCCGGCACCTCGCCGGGGATGTACGCGCAGCCCTTGGCGCCGAGCTTGACGACGAAGGCCGCCGGCGTCGCCGCGCGCACCCGGCGCAGCGTGGCGATCAGGTCGTCGGGCACGCCGCCGGCGATCAGGAACTCCTCCTCGGTGCCGATCAGCAGGTCGAACTGCGGCAGCATCTCCTGCAGCTGCGCGGTGACCCGCTCGTCGGCCACGTAGCGGTTCTCGCCGGCGCCGCGGCTGGTCAGGCCCCACAGCACGGGGCGGTAGTCGATGTCGAGCACGCGCACCACGCCGTGGCGGCCCGCATGTGCGAGCGCGGCGGCCGATGCGGCGCGCACCGTCGGCGTGGACAGGTGGGTGCCGGTGATCAGCAGCGCGCGGCACTGCGCGATCGTGTCCTCGGGGATGGCGCCGGCGTCGACCGCCATGTCGGCGCAGTTCTCGCGGTAGAACAGCAGCGGGAAGGTGTCGCGGTCCTTCAGGCCCAGCAGCACCAGCGCGGTCAGGCGCTGCGGATCGACCTGCACCATGCTGGTGTCGCAGCCCTCGCGGCGCAGCGTGTCGACCAGGAAGCGGCCCATCTGCTCGTCGCCCACGCGGGAAATCATCGCGCTGCGCAGCCCCAGGCGGGCCACGCCGAACGCGATGTTCGCCGAGCTGCCGCCCAGGTACTTGGCGAAGGTCGACACCTCTTCCAGCGGGCAGCCGACCTGCTGCGCGTACAGGTCGACCGCGAGCCGGCCCAGGCAGGCGAGGTCGAAGCGTCGACCACTCGGAAACGTCAGATCGGTCATCGGGAGATCGGCCGCGGCGGGCCGCCTTCGCTGGTTGGCACTCGGCAAGACGCACGCAAGGCGCGTCGCCACGATGGCCCCGGCGGGATGCCCAGAGCCCGCGCCGCCCGGGCCGGGCCAGGGGCGGCAGCGGGGGCGCACCCCGTGAGTCGGAGCCGAGTCTAGAGTCTAGCGAAAATATCTTCGCTAGGTGTATCTACTTAGAAATTGATTTCCAAATTTGGGACGGCATCGCTATAGTCCATTCGCGCTTCATGAGGAAACGCCCGGCCGTCCGACGCTTCCTCATCCCCTTCCGGGGGTGGCCGACGCAACGAGTCGGCCTGGGGGCACCTTCAACCAAGGAGACATGAACATGAAACGCATCCTGACGACGCTCGCCGTGACCGCCACCCTCGCCTCGCCGCTGGCCGTGCATGCCGAGAAGCTGGGGGTCAGCATGGCGAAGTTCGACGACAACTTCCTCACCGTGCTGCGCAACGGCATGAAGGCGCACGCCGCCACGCTCAAGGGCGTGGACGTGCAGTTCGAGGACGCGCAGGACGACGTCGGCAAGCAGCTCAACCAGATCCAGAACTTCATCGCGCAGAAGGTCGACGCGATCATCGTCAACCCGGTCGACACCGACGCGACGCCGAAGATGACCAAGCTGGCCACCGCCGCCGGCATCCCGCTGGTCTACGTGAACCGCATGCCGGCCGACAAGTCGCTGCCGGCCAAGGTGTCGTTCGTCGGCTCGAACGAGGTGGACTCGGGCACGCTGCAGATGAAGGAAGTCTGCCGCCTGATGAACGGCAAGGGCAGCATCCTGGTGATGATGGGCCAGCTCTCGAACCAGGCCGCCCGCCAGCGCACGCAGGACATCAAGGACGTGATCGCCAAGGCACCCTGCACCGGCATCAAGATCGTCCAGGAACAGACGGCCGAGTGGGACCGCACCAAGGGCACCGACCTGATGACGAACTGGATGTCCAGCGGCGTGAAGTTCGATGCCGTCGTCTCCAACAACGACGAGATGGCGATCGGCGCGATCCAGGCGCTGAAGGCGGCCGGCAAGATGCAGAAGGACACGATCGTGGCCGGCATCGACGCGACGCAGGACGCGCTGGCCTCGATGAAGGCGGGCGAGCTGAAGGTCACGGTGTTCCAGAACGCCGCCGGCCAGGGCAAGGGCGCGGTCGACACCGCGCTGAAGATCGCCAAGGGCCAGAAGGTCGAGTCGATGGTCTGGATTCCGTTCGAGCTGGTCACGCCCGCGAACCTGTCGCAGTACACGGCCAAGAACTGATCCGTTCCGGCCCCGCGCCGGGCCGTTCGATCCCCGGCCTCGTCCACGCGCGCCGCCCGCCGGCGGCGCCGTGGCGGGGCCCCTTGCAGGAACCTCCATGTCCCTTGCTGCCAGCCCGACCGCGGCGCGGCCCCGCGCCGCCCGCTCCGCCCCGCCGCCCGGCGTGCCGCTGCTCGAAGTGCGCGGCGTGATGAAGGTGTTTCCCGGCGTCGTCGCGCTCGACGGCGTGCAGTTCAGCCTGCGGCCCGGCACGGTGCACGCGCTGATGGGCGAGAACGGCGCCGGCAAGTCGACGCTGATGAAGATCATCGCCGGCGTCTACACGCCCGACGGCGGCGAGCTGCGCGTGAAGGGCCGGCCGCTGGTGCTGAACGGCCCGCTGGACGCGCTGAACAACGGCATCGCGATGATCCATCAGGAGCTGAACCTGATGCCGTTCATGACGGTGGCCGAGAACATCTGGATCGGCCGCGAGCCGCGCAACCGCTTCGGCCTGATCGACCACGGCGAGCTGAACCGCCGCACCAATGCGCTGTTCGACCGGCTGGTGATCGACATCGATCCCGAGACCGAGGTGCGCATGCTGTCGATCGCGAGCCGGCAGATGGTCGAGATCGCGAAGGCGGTGTCCTTCGAGTCCGACGTGCTGATCATGGACGAGCCCACCTCGGCGCTGACCGACAAGGAGGTCGAGCACCTCTTCCGCATCATCCGCAGCCTGAAGGAACAGGGCACTGGCATCGTCTACATCACGCACAAGATGAACGAGCTGTTCGAGATCGCCGACGAGGTGTCGGTGTTCCGCGACGGCAAGTACATCGACACCAAGCTGTCGACCGAGATCACGCGCGACGAGATCATCAAGATGATGGTCGGCCGCGAGATCACGCAGATGTTCCCGAAGGAGACGGTGCCGATCGGCGACGTGGTGCTGTCGGTGAAGGACCTCGCGGTCGAGGGCATCTTCCGCGACGTGAGCTTCGACATCCGCGCCGGCGAGATCGTCGGCCTCGCCGGGCTGGTGGGCTCGGGCCGCTCGAACGTGGCCGAGGCGCTGTTCGGCGTGGTGCCGGCCACCGCGGGCTCGATCTCGATCAACGGCAAGCCGGTGACGATCGACTCGCCGCTGGCGGCGATGAAGCACGGCATGGCCTTCCTGACCGAGGACCGCAAGGAGACCGGCTGCTTCCTGATCCTCGACGTGCAGTCGAACATGGACAGCGCGGTGCTGAGCCAGCGCTTCGTGCGCGGCGGCTTCGTCGACGGCACGGCGCTCGAGAAGGAATGCGAGCAGATGGCCTCGGCGCTGCGCGTGAAGACGCCCAGCCTGGGCGAGATCATCCAGAACCTCTCCGGCGGCAACCAGCAGAAGGTGCTGATCGGCCGCTGGCTGCTGACGCACCCGAAGATCCTGATCCTCGACGAGCCCACGCGCGGCATCGACGTGGGCGCCAAGGCCGAGATCCACCGGCTCGTCAGCAAGCTCGCCGGAGAAGGCGTGGCGGTGCTGATGATCTCGTCGGAGATGCCCGAGGTGCTCGGCATGAGCGACCGCGTGGTCGTGATGCACGAGGGCCGCGTCACCGGCATCGTCGACCGCGCCGACGCCGACCAGGTCACGATCATGGACCTCGCCTCGCGTTGAGCCGCCCCGCTCCCCCGCACCCCGCACCGTACCCCCACCGTTCCCGTTTCCGCCCGGAGGCCTCATGGCACACCCCAACACCACGCTCGGCGCGCAGTCGATGACGTTCAAGCCGCGGCGGCCCAAGTGGCCGCCGGAGGCGAGCATCTTTCTCGTGCTGATCGGCATCAGCCTGTTCTTCGAGGCGGTCGGCTGGCTGGTCAACGGCCAGAGCTTCCTCGCGAACACCGACCGGCTGATGGTGATGATCCTGCAGGTGTCGGTGATCGGCATCATCGCCGTCGGCGTCACCCAGGTCATCATCACCAGCGGCATCGACCTGTCGTCAGGCTCGGTGGTGGCAGTGGCCGCGATGGTCTCGGCCAGCCTGGCGCAGGAAGAGGGCTACGCCCGCGCGGTGTTCCCGTCGCTGACCGGCATCTCGGTGGTCTGGCCGATCCTCGCCGGGCTGCTGGTGGGCCTGGTCTGCGGGCTGATCAACGGCGCGCTGATCTCGTTCACGATGATCCCGCCGTTCATCGCCACGCTCGGGATGATGGTGTCCGCGCGCGGCTTCGCGAAGTGGTACACGCACGGCCAGCCGGTCAGCATGCTGACCGACCAGTTCGCCTGGATCGGCGCCGGGATGATGCCGGTGTTCATCTTCCTCGTCGTCGCCGCGATCTTCCACGTCGCGCTGCGGTACACGCGCTACGGCAAGTTCACCTACGCGATCGGCGCCAACCGGCAGGCGGCGCGCGTGTCGGGCATCAACGTCGGCCGCCACCTGGTGATCGTCTACACGATCGCCGGCATCCTCTCCGGCCTGGCCGGCATGGTGACCTCGGCGCGGGCCATCACCGGCCAGTCCGGAATGGGCGTGATGTACGAGCTGGACGCGATCGCCGCCACCGTGATCGGCGGCACCTCGCTGGCCGGCGGCGTCGGCCGCATCACCGGCACCGTGATCGGCGTGGTGATCCTCGGCGTGATGACCTCGGGCTTCACCTTCCTGCGCATCGACGCGTACTACCAGGAGATCGTCAAGGGCGCGATCATCGTGGCCGCCGTGGTCGCCGACCAGTACCGGCAGCGCAACCGCCGGACCTGATCCGCGGCACGCCGGGCACTCGCTCTCTCTCTACGTCAGCGAAGCGGCGGGCGGTCCCGGA
>JBGAMJ010000104.1:0-20423 GCA_044223035.1 Piscinibacter sp. | reverse complement strand
GCACCGCCGCGGCCGAGCTCCAGGTGGCGGCCGTCGCCGCGGGCGCTGCCATCCGCCCCAGCGCCTTGAACATGCGCGGCTGCCACATCTGCGGGTTCTTCGCCGGCGCGAAGCCGTCGAGGAAGAATGCGTCGACCCGCGCCTCGATCTCGGGCAGCAGGTCGTCGATGTCGCCCAGTGCGAGCAGCAACTGGACGCGTCCGCCGTCGAATCCAAGCCGGTGCAGGTTGGGCGTGGCCGGTGGCCAGGCGTCGATCAACTGGCGGGCGCGCGCCGCGGGGGGCGTGCCGGCGAAGGCGGAGTTGTCGGCCAGGGCGTCCGGGGAGGCGTGGGCGCGCTGCAGATCGTCGCGTGTCGGCGGGTGGCGTTCGATCGACACGAAGTGCAGGTGGCCGCAGCGCGCCGGATCGTCGGCCCAGGCGGACCAGGTCGCGAGGAAGTTGTGTCCGAGGCCGAAGCCGGTCTCCAGCACGGTGAAACGCGCCCGTCCGCGCCAGCGTTCGGGCAGGCCGTTGCCCTGCAGGAAGACGTGCCGCGCCTGCGCGGGCGCGCCCTGGGCCGGGTGGTAGACGTCGTCGAAATCGTCCGATCGCGGCCCGGCGTCCGTCCAGCGGATGCGCGCCGGGACGATCGGCCGGGTCTTCATGCGCGGCTCACTTTGGCACCCTGCGGCCTGCGGCCGGTCCCGCCGAGCGGGAGCCTTCGCCGTTCGGGCTCACGGCGCCAGCGCGGCGCGCCAGCCAGTCGAGCAGGCGCTCGCGCGCGTCGGTGAGCCCACGGTATTCCAGCACCGCGGCGCTCATCGACGCGATCGCGGCGTGCACGGCGGCGGCCCGCTCGGGGGTGTCGATCGCCGCGGCCAGCGGGCGGCTGTCGACGTGGATCGTGAACACCGCCTGGCGCCGACCGGGCACCGGGATGAAGGTCTGGTGCTCGGTGCGCCAGTGCGCGTGCGCGGCCAGCGCATCGGCATCGTCGGCGGCGTGCCACCGTTCGGTGGGGACGCGGTCGGGGTGGCCGTTCAGTGCCGCGTGGTGCGTCACCGTCCAGACGAAGCGCTCCCAGGGTTCGTCGCCGGTGACGAGCCGCGCGAGATGCTCGCTCGCCGCCAGCAGCACGCGGTTGTCGGCGACCGGCGCATGCACCTCGGCGAAATGGCGGCCGACCTTGTCCGCCGGCCGCCAGTGCGAGGGCAGGCACACCGCGAGCCACGGGATGCGCGCGCTGTCGCCATCGAGGATCGCGAAATCCTCGGCGAACGCGAGCGCGAGCAGCGCGGGGCGGCGCCACTCGGGCGACAGGGCGGAAAGCACGTCGCCGATGCCGGCCGTGGCGTCGCCGGACGTTGCGGCGGATTCGGCCGGGCCGGCCGTGCGCGCCGGCCTTCCGCCGCGCAGCGCCCAGCCGAGCTGCGGCGCCTCGACGCCATCACCGTCGGGGTCGACGCGCCAGGCGCCGGGATGTTCGGCCACGGCCTGCCGCTCCAGCGCGGCCAGCGCCGCGAGCGGGTCGAAGCCGTCGGCGCACAGCAGCGCGGCGCCGGGATGCCGCGCCAGCGCCTCCAGTTTCTCGCGCAGTGCGGGCGCGTCGGGGGCGTTGGGCGTGAGCTGCGCCGATCCGGCGGCCAGCCGCCGCAGGCCCGGCTGCATGCGAAACGGGGCGGTGACGGCGGCGAAATCGAAACTCATCGGGCCTCGGGAACCGGATCGGGTGAGGCGACGACAGGGCGGGTTCGTCGCCGCCATGAAACAGGGGCACCGCGCGGGTGCCCCTGGTGGCCGACTGCGGCGCGGCGGGTCGGCGGCCGATCCGCCGACGAGCGTCAGACGCGCTTGCGGTACCTTCTCGTGCGTGCGCGTGTCGATCTCGATCTTGTCGCCGGTTTCGCGAACAGCGCACCGAGATCTCGAAGCCGGTCTTCAGCTTGGCGGGCTTCAGCACCTTGCCCGAGGTGTCGCCCTTGACGACCGGCTCGGTGTAGGCGACTTCGCGCCAAGCGAAGGTCGACGGACGTTCGTCCGAAGATCGCCTTCCGCCTCGTGGAAGCGACATAACTTCCACCGGCATCGCGTCTTCGAAGATTTTACTGGATCGCGTCGCCCATGTTCTCGGCCTCGACCTCGAACTGGTTGTACTCGGCGTCCATGGGCAGCAGCATTGCATCGCGGGTCGGCGAAGTACTGTGAAGGTGCATTTTCTTCCTTCTCGGATGTCGATCTGATCCCATCTGCTGTCCAGTGCCTTGTAGACGACTTCAGTGTCGGTTGTTCCAGCAGGCTCTTGAGCTTCATGCGGACGGTGGCCGAGTTCGTCGCCGCAATGCGCACAGATTGCTGGCGACCGTCGGGTCAGCACTGCCATGATACAGGCGTTACCGGCGCCACGATTTCCTGTGCGGCTTTTTCGCTGGCGTGTTCAGCCATGCAATGCTCCCAGTGCTTCCGGACGGTCGGCCCGGCACCGCAAAGCCCGCTATTTTACTGTGATATTCCCGCCGCCGGGGTGCCGGTGTGTGCGATGCCGCCGCGTCGCGCCAACGCATCAGTTGGGTGACCAGGTCGGGCTGTGCGGACAGCGCCTGCCGCCAGCGACGGAACAGCGCCGGCCAGCCGCCGGCATCGGGCGGGTCGACGGCCCCGTCGGCGCCTCGGTGGGTGTCGCCGGCGAACGGCGCGGGTGTCCAGTCGTTCGCCGGCAGCGGCGCGATGCCGTTCAAGCCGCGCCAGACGGCGCGCACCGACGCCGCCGTCGTCGGGAAGGGAGCCGATTTCGGGCCGGAGCCGGCTTCCCTGCCCGTGTCGGCGACGGAATCCGCGCCGGCCTGCGGTGCTGGCTGCGGGCCGAGCAGACGGTCGAGGAAGGCTTCGACCTTGTCGGCGTGCGCACCGTCGTCCTGCACGTAGGCCTGCCAGACGAACGGCCGCCCCGCCCACATCGCGCGCACGAACGAATCCTCGCCGCGCACGAAGTTCAGGTCGGCGGCGGCCAGCATCTCGTCGAACACCGGCTGCGGCAGGTGCGGCAGCAGCACCGCACGCAGCGCGCCGCGCGCGAGCGTCGGGCCCAGCAGGCGCTCGACCTGCGCGGCCGGCGCGCCGGCGGTCGCCAGCAGCAGCGTCGGCCGGGTGGCGAGTTGGTCGAGCAGGGCGGGCAGCGACGGGTTGTCGTAGCAGAACAGCGACACGACGCGTTCTCCCTCGCGCGCGCCGCCGGCGTGTTCGCGCAGCCAGCGGGCGCGGACCAGGCCGTCCATCCGCGCGAGCAGGCCCGGCTCGCGCAGCAGGCCGCCGGTGGCCGGGGTGAATCCCGGGTAGTAGAACCAGGTGACCTGGCCGTCCGGGCGCGGGGAGGGCAGGCGGTGGCAGCGTTCGACATACGCCTCGGCGCTCAGGTGCTCGAGGTTGATCCACAGCGAACGGCGCGCCGCCATCCGCGCGACGAAACCCGGCGGCAGCCCGGCACCGAAGGTCTCGACGACGATCGGCGCGGGTTCGGCGTCGAGCGGTTCGGCGATGCCCTCTGCCGGCCACGGCCGGATCTCGACGCCGCGCCGGCCGCCCGGCGCCATCCAGGCCAGCGCCGATGCGTCGTCGACCCACAGGCGGACCGAGGCGTCGCGCGCCGCCAGGTCGGCCGCCAGGCGCCAGCACACACCGATGTCGCCGAGGTTGTCGACCACGCGGCAGAAGATGTCCCAGTCGACGCCGCGAGGGGCCGTCGTGGAGGTCGCGTGCATCGGCGGATTATCCCGGCCCGGCCCGGCCCGGCCCGGCCCGGGTCGGCGCCACCGACGCCGCCAGCGTGATCACGGCAGCGTGCGGCCATTCGCGGCGGAGCCCGGCCCACCGGGCTGAACCCGGATGACCCAGGCCCGTCCTGGACCGTGGGCGGCGGCACAATCGCGCCCGATGTCCATGCCGCCAGACACCGAATTCCCCGCCGGCACGCCGGAGGACGACGCTCACGCCGCCCGCCTGCCGTCGGACAGCGCCCACCCCGCCGACGGCCGCTCGACGACGACGAGGCTGCGGGCGCGGAGCCCGACGACGACTCGCTCCCCACCGGCCGACGCCGAACGCGAGCGCCTGCTGGCCGACGTCGCCGCCTTGCCCGGCCTGCCCGGCGTCTACCGCTACTTCGATGCGCGGGGCAACGTGCTGTACGTCGGCAAGGCCCGCGACCTGAAGAAGCGCGTCTCGAGCTATTTCCAGAAGGACCACGGGCCGACGCGCATCGGCGTGATGGTGAGCCGCATCGCCCGCCTCGAGACCACGGTGGTGCGCACCGAGGCCGAAGCGCTGCTGCTCGAGAACAACCTGATCAAGGCGCTGAACCCCCGGTTCAACATCCTGTTCCGCGACGACAAGAGCTACCCCTACCTGAAGCTCGTCAGCCACGAGTTCCCGCGCGTCGCCTACTACCGCGGCCCGCTCGACAAGCGCCACCGCTACTTCGGCCCGTACCCGAGCGCCTGGGCGGTGAAGGAGTCGATCCAGTTGCTGCAGAAGGTGTTCCGGCTGCGCACCTGCGAGGACACGGTCTACGCCAACCGCAGCCGGCCCTGCCTGCTGTACCAGATCAAGCGCTGTTCGGCCCCGTGCGTCGGCCACATCTCGGCCTTCGAGTACGCGCTCGACGTGTCCAACGCCGAACGTTTCCTGCAAGGCGAACAGCAGCAGGTGATGGACGGGCTGCAGGCGCGGATGATGGCCCACGCCGACGCGCTGGAGTTCGAGCAGGCGGCCGAGATCCGCAACCAGCTCGGCGCGCTGTCGCGCGTGCTGCACCAGCAGGCGGTGGAGGACAACTCCGGCAACGCGACACGCGATGCCGACATCCTGGCAGTGAAGGTGCACGGCGGGCGCGCCTGCGTCAACCTGGCGATGGTGCGCGGCGGGCGTCACCTGGGCGACCGGCCGTACTTCCCGGCGCATGTCGACGAGGCGACCGCGGTGGCGGGCGCGGAGGCGGCGATCGCCGCCGACCTTGGGTCGGACGCTGCGTCCGACAGCGCCGGCGGCGCAGACGAGCGGCCGCCAGCCCCCGAGGTCCAGGTGCTCGAGGCCTTCATCGCGCAGCACTACCTCGATGGCGGCGTGCCGCCGCTGCTCGTGCTCAGCCATCCGGTGTCGCGCGCGCTGGTCGACGCACTCGGAGCCCACGCCGGCCAGCGCATCGCCACGCAGCACCAGCCGCGCGACGCGCGCCGCACCTGGCTGGACATGTGCATCAAGGGCGCGGAGCTGCGGCTCGCGCAGCTGCTTGCGGAGGAGGGCTCGCAGCAGGCGCGCACCCGCGCGCTGGTGGACGCGCTGCAGCTCACGGTCGACGACCTCGACCGCTTCCGCGTCGAATGCTTCGACATCAGCCACACCGCCGGCGAGGCGACACAGGCGTCGTGCGTGGTGTTCGAGGGCCACAAGATGCAGAACGCGCAGTACCGCCGCTACAACATCGACGGCATCACCGGCGGTGACGACTACGCCGCGATGCGGCAGGTGCTGTCGCGCCGCTACGGCAAGCTGGTGTCGGCCGGGGCCGAGGAGGCGGTCGCCCCCGCCAGCCAGCGGCTGCCCGACCTGGTGCTGGTCGACGGCGGCCGCGGCCAGGTCAGCATGGCGCGCGAGGTGTTCGCCGAGCTCGGCATCGACCTGTCGTTGATCGCCGGCGTCGAGAAGGGCGAGGGCCGCAAGGTCGGCCTGGAGGAACTGGTGTTCGCCGACGGACGCGAGAAGGTCTACCTCGGCCGCGATTCGGCGGCGCTGATGCTGGTGGCACAGATCCGCGACGAGGCGCACCGCTTCGCGATCACCGGCATGCGGGCGCGGCGAGCGCGGGTGCGCACCGGCGGGAGCCGGCTGGAGGACATCGCCGGCGTCGGGCCGAAGAAGCGCGCCCGCCTGCTGCAGCGCTTCGGCGGCGTGCGCGGCGTGGCCGGCGCGAGCGTGGAAGACCTCGCGACGGTGGACGGCGTGTCGAAGGAACTGGCCGAGGAGATCTACCGTGCGCTGCACTGAGCGGGCGGCGCCGGTACCGGCGCGGCTGGGTCGACCGGGTGCCGCCGTGCCGCAGGCACAATGAGTTCATGTTCTTCAACCTCCCGACCCTGCTCACCTGGGCGCGCATCGTCTCGATCCCGCTGATCGTCGGGGTGTTCCACCTGCCGCTGCACGACGCGCAACGCAACCTGATCGCGACGGTGCTGTTCGTGGTCGTCGCGCTGACGGACTGGGCCGACGGCTACCTGGCCCGGCGCCTCAAGATGACCTCGTCGTTCGGGGCCTTCCTGGATCCGGTGGCGGACAAGTTCCTGGTCTGCGCCTCGCTGCTGGTGCTGGTCGAGCTGGACCGGGTGGACGCGATGGTCGCGCTCGTGATCATCGGGCGCGAGATCGCGATCTCGGCGCTGCGCGAATGGATGGCGCAGATCGGTGCCTCGCGCAGCGTGGCGGTGCACATGCTGGGCAAGGTCAAGACCACGGTGCAGATGATCGCGATCCCGTTCCTGCTGTTCGACGGACGGGTGTTCGACGTGATCGACACGCATCGCTGGGGCACCGTGCTGATCTACGTGTCGGCGATTCTCACGGTCTGGTCGATGGTGTACTACCTGCAGAAAGCGCTGCCGGAGATCCGCGCCAAGGCACGCTGAGCGCGGCCCCTTTCATTCATGCGTTCTCCGCATGAATGAGGCGATTGACAGTGCCTCGGTGGACGCTTCCGGCCGCACCGCGGCGGCCGTCCTTGCCGCTTCTCACGGGTGTGTGCGAGGGCCGTTTCCAGGCGGTTCAAGCGGTGGCTTTCCCCACCGGGCGGTACAGTTGATTACGCATAGAATCCGCATCCGCGCTTGACGCTGACGGACTCCACGGCTGTAATGAGTCGCGCTTTCGGGCCTGTCATGGCCCGGTCGAGCCGCTGCCCGGATAGGTCGTGTCGAGACATCTTCAGAGAGGGGGCAATTTCGTGAACAAGTCGGAAATGATCGAGCACATCGCCAAGCAGGCGGACATCTCCAAGGCCGCCGCCACGCGCGCCCTGGAGGCCGTCATCGGTGGTGTGAAATCGACGCTGAAGAAGAACAACAGCGTGTCGCTGGTGGGCTTCGGAACCTTCAGCGTCAGCAAGCGTGCGGCACGCAGCGGGCGCAACCCGCGCACCGGCGCTGCGATCAAGATCAAGGCCGCCAAGGTTCCGAAGTTCCGTCCGGGCAAGGCCCTCAAGGACGCTCTCAACTGAGATGATGCTTCGGGTGCTTAGCTCAGTTGGTAGAGCGGCGCCCTTACAAGGCGTAGGTCGGGGGTTCGAACCCCTCAGCACCCACCATTCACGCCGCAGCGCGCACTGTGCTCTCCGGCATCAGCCGCAGCGTGTTGCTCGCCCAGCCATCATCGGCGGCCCGCGCGGCGTGAGCCGCGTCCCAGGCCAGGCGCTCGGCTAGAATCTTTTGCACCCATGATCAAAGGCGAACCTCGGTTCGCCTTTGTCGTCTGGGGACGCGCAACCTGCCGCCCGTCGCTCGCGGCGGGGTTCCGGGGCCACCGCGATGCCCGATGTCCGGCTGCGCGGCCCGGTCGCGCAGACCACATGCCCGAGGCCTTCGATGTTCGATTTCATCCGCTCGCACACCCGGCTGTTCCAGTTCATCCTGGTGCTGCTGATCTTTCCGTCGTTCGTGTTCTTCGGCATCCAGGGCTACAGCCGGTTCAGCAACGCCGAAACCCAGGCGGTCGCCAAGGTCGGCGGGCGCGACATCACGCAAGTCGAGTGGGACAACGCCCACCGCAACCAGATCGAGCGCATCCGCCGGCAGATGCCGACGGTCGACATCAAGCTGCTGGACACGCCCGAGCTGCGCCGCCAGACACTGGAGTCGCTGCTGCGCGACGACGTGCTGGCGGTGGCGGCAGTCAAGATGCATCTGTCGATCACCGACGCGCGCCTTCAGCGGCTGTTCGCCACCGACCCGCAATTCGCGTTCCTGCGCAATCCCGACGGCAGCATCAACAAGGACATCCTCGCCGCGCAGGGCATGAGTTCCGAGGCCTTCGCGCAGCGGCTGCGCCAGGACCTGTCGTCGCGGCAGGTTCAGCAGGGGCTGATCGGCACCGTCTTCGCGCCGGCCTCGGCCACCGCGGCGGCACTCGATTCGATGTTCCAGCAGCGTGACGTCCAGATTCAGCGTTTTGACACCCAGGACTACCTCGCGAAAGCCAACCCGACCGACGCCGACGTCGAGGCCTACTACAAGGATCCGGCGCACGCCGCCGAATTCCAGGCGCCCGAGCAGGCGAACATCGAGTACGTCGTGCTCGACGTCGAAGCGCTGAAGAAGGGCATCAGCGTTCCCGTCGACGATCTGCGCAAGTACTACGACGAGAACGCCGCCCGCTACGGCACGCCGGAAGAGCGGCGCGCCAGCCACATCCTGATCAAGGCCGAGAAGAGCGCGTCCGCCGCCGAACGTGCGAAGGCCAAGGCCACCGCCGAGACCCTGCTCGCCGAAGTGCGAAAGAACCCCGCTCAGTTCGCCGAACTGGCGCGCAAGAACTCGCAGGACCCGGGGTCGGCTGCGAAGGGCGGCGACCTCGACTTCTTCGGCCGCGGCGCGATGGTCAAGCCCTTCGAGGACGCGGCCTTCGGCCTCAAGACGGGCGAGATCAGCGGCGTGGTCGAGAGCGACTTCGGCTACCACATCATCCAGGTGACCGGCGCGCGCGGCGGCGACAAGCGCAGCTTCGATGCGGTGCGCCCCGAGATCGAGAACGAGGTCCGCGGCCAGCTCGCGCAGAAGAAGTTCAGCGAACTGGCCAGCGATTTCGGCAACGTGGTCTACGAGCAGTCCGACAGCCTCAAGCCGGCCGCCGACAAGTTCAAGCTCGAGCTGCGCACGGCGCAGAACGTGTCCCGCGCGCCGGCGCCCGGCAGCAGTGGTCCGCTGGCCTCTCAGAAGTTTCTCGACGCGCTGTTCGCCGCCGATGCGCTGCGCAGCAAGCGCAACACCGACGCCGTCGAGACCGGGCCATACCAGATGGTGTCCGGCCGCATCGTCCAGTACACGCCGGCGCACCAGCGTCCGCTGGCCGAGGTGAGTGCGCAGGTGCGCGAACGCGTCAAGGCGAAGCAGGCGGCGGCCTTGGCGCACAAGGATGGCGAGGCCCGTCTGGCCGAGTTGAAGGCCGCCCCGCAGACCAGCCTTCCCGGCGAGACGATGACGCTGTCCCGCGCGCAGGCGCGCGACCTGCCGCGCCCGTTGCTCGACGGCGTGTTGCGTGCCGACACCGCGAAGCTGCCGACGGCCGTGGGCGTGGACCTCGGCGACACCGGCTACGCCGTGGCTCGCATCGTGAAGGTCGGTGGCCGCGATCCGGTAGCGGCAGACACCAAGGCCGGTCAGGCGCAGTACGCCCAGGCCTGGGGCGATGCCGAGGCCCAGGCCTACTACAACGCGCTGAAGCTGCGCTTCAAGGCCACCATCCTGCCGGCGGCCGAGAAGGGCGCCGCGCCCGCGGGCGACGCAGCCTCGGCAGCGGCCGCCACGGCGTCGAAATGACTCCGAAGGACTGATCGTCGGGTGCGAGCTGCCCGGCCGGGAGCCGGCAGCGGCTCGCTTATACTCTCGGGTTCTGCGGTGGCTGTAGCTCAGTTGGTAGAGTCCAGGATTGTGATTCCTGTTGTCGTGGGTTCGAGTCCCATCAGCCACCCCACCCGATAACGAACGCCGACCCGCACCCAGTGCTGTCGGCGTTTTTGTTTGTGCGGCCCGGCGCGCTCTCCCAAACTGCGGCGCCGAGGCCATCGCATCGGGCTGCGCCGGGCCGGGCGGCGGATGCACAAGCGCGCCATCCGGGCGCACGGCGGCGAGGGAATCCGGGAGCGTTCGTTCCTGCCGGCGTCTCACGACCACTCGACGATGGCCGAGAGCATGTAGCCGGCGCCGTAGACCGTCTTGATCAGCCGCGGGTTCTGCACGTCCGTCTCCAGCCGCTTGCGCAGCCGCGAGATGCGCACGTCGATGCTGCGGTCCAGCGGCGACAGGTCGCGGGTGCCGAGCAACTGCTCGCGCGTCAGGATCTGGTTCGGCCGCTCGAGGAAGGCGCGCAGCACCTGGGCCTCGGCGGTGCCGAGCACCTGCTCGTCAGCATCCGGTCCACGCAGCGTGTGCGATGCGCAATCCAGCGTCCAGCCGGCGAACCGGGCGAGGCGGCGCTGCGGCGGCGCCGCGCCGGGCGTGGCCACGCCGCGGCGGCGCAGGATGCTGCGCACGCGCGCGATGAGCTCGCGCGGCTCGAAGGGCTTCACGACGTAGTCGTCGCCGCCGCCTTCCAGGCCCATCACGCGATCGGCGGTGTGACCGCGGCCGGTGAGGATCAGCATGCCGCAGTCGCTTCGGCGCCCGATCTCGCGCACGAGTTCCAGGCCGTCGATGTCGGGCAGGCCGAGGTCGACGATGCACAGGTCCGGCCGCTCGGTCTGCAGCCGGCGCAGCACCGAGGCGCCGTCGCGAAACGTCATCGCGGCGAAGCCGAACTCCTGCAGCGTCAGCGCGACGACGCGGCCGACGTCGGGGTCGTCGTCGACGACGTAGACGAGGGTCGGGGCGGCGGACGGCAACTCAGCCACGGGCCTCGTGCTGCAGGAAGTCGGCAAGCTGCCGCTGCGTGAACGGCTTGGCCAGCAGCGGCACGCCGGCATCGCCGGCGGACGCCTCGCCCGGCGCGTAGCCGCTCATCAGCGCGACCCTCGGCACGTGCCGCGCGCGCGCATGGCGGGCAAGCGCGCGGCCATCGACCTCGCCCGGCATCACGATGTCGGACAGCAGCAGTGCGATGCCCGGCGTGTGGTCGAGGATCTGCATCGCCTCGGCACCGCTTGCGGCCTCGACGACTGCGAAGCCGAGTTCGACCAGCGAGCGGCGCACCACCTTGCGCACCGCGGCATCGTCCTCGACCAGCAAGGCGAGCGCATGCCGCCCGGCCGGCGCGGCCAGTGGCTCGGCGTCGTCGGCTGGCGCGGCAGGCGTGTCGCCGCCGGCCACCGGCAGCCACATCGACACCGTCGTGCTGCGCCCCGGCTGGCTCGCCAGCTCGATCGCGCCGCCGGACTGGCGCACGAAGCCGTAGACCATCGCCAGGCCCAGCCCGGTGCCGGCGCCTGGCCGCTTGGTCGTGAAGAAGGGCTCGAAGACGCGTGAGCGCGTCGCCGCGTCCATGCCGTGGCCGTCGTCGTGGACGTCCAGGCGCAGGTAGCGGCCGGGCGCGGCCTGCAGCTCGGCGGCGCGCTCGGCAGTCAGCGTGGTGGCCGCGGCGCGAACGACGACGCGCCGCGCCTGCGCATCGCGCGCATTGAGCACGAGGTTGATCAGCGCATCCTGCAGCCGGCTCGGATCGACCCAGGCGCGCGGCGCGTCGGCCGCATCGATCTCGATCGAGACCGTCTGCGGCAGCGAGCGGCGCAGCAGCAGCCCGACCGTGCCGGCCAGCGCGGCGACGTCCGCGGCCTGCGCCTGCAGCGGCTGCCGCCGCGCGAAGCCGAGCAGCGAGCGGATCAGCTCGGCGCCGCGGCGGGCGGCCGCCAGCGCGGGCTCCAGGAATTCGGCCGCGTCCTCGTCGCCGAGGCCGCGCTCGCCGCCGCAATCACGACCACGATCACGACCCCGATCACGCAACGCGCCGAGGTTGCCGAGGATCACGGTCAGCATGTTGTTGAAGTCGTGCGCCAGCCCGCCGGTCAGTTGGCCCAGCGCCTCCATCTTCTGCCCCTGCGCGAGCCGCTCCTGCGCGCGCCGCAGCTCGCTGACGTCGAAGGTCAGCTCGAAGCAGCCGATCACCTCGCCGTCGGCCGCGCGCTCGGGGATCAGCGTCGTGCGCGCGGTGCGCACCCGGCCGTCGACGCAGTGCGCTTCGTACTCGAAGGTCACCGGCTCGCCGTCGAAGGCGCGCGCGACGTTCGGGCGGATGGCTTCGTAGGTCGCGTCGCCGAGGTATTCGCGCGCGCTGATCGACTCGAGCCGCGCCGGGTCGAGGCCGAACCATTCGACATACCCGCGGTTGATGTAGCGGTAGGCCTTGCGGCGGTCGAAATAGGCGATCAGCGCCGGAATCGAATCCGTGATCAACCGCATCTGCGCCTCCGACAGACGCAGCTCCTGCGTGCGCTCGGCGACGCGGCGCTCCAGCTCGGCCGCGTGCTCGCGGATCTGGCGCTCGGCGCGGCGCTGTTCGGTGACGTCCGAATACAGCGTGATGAAGCCGATGCCGGGCACCGGCGTGCCGCGCACGTGCAGCACCTGGCCGTTGGGCCGCACGCGTTCGAACTCGTGCGGCTCGAAAAGGCGCGCGCGTGCCATCCGCTCCTGCACCTGCTGACCGGGGTCGCCTGCGCCGTAGTCGCCGCGCTCGGCGTTGTAGCGGATGAAGGCCTCGAAGGGCGTGCCGGCGCGACCCAGCTCGGGCGGGAAGTCGAGCAGGCGCAGGAAGGCCTGGTTGCACGCGACCAGGCGCAGCTCGCGGTCCATCAGCGTGAAGCCGCGGTCGATCAGGTCGAGCGCGGCCTGCAGCGCTTCGTAGCGCTTGAGCCGCCCTTCGGGGGCGTCGTCGGCGCGGGCATCGGCAGGGTCGGGCGGCATGCGGTCCTCAGCGGGCGGTCGGGAAAATTCTAGGAGCAGCGCGGGCCGCCCGCCGCCGTTGCAAACATTCGTCATATTCGCTCCGAGCCGGTGCAAAGGTCGTCGCCGAAGCTTCCGTCACGCGCTGCCGTGCCCTGCACGCCGACCGCGATGACGCAGGAGATCGAATGGCCCGACCCAATCCCTATGCCCTCGGCCTGGACCGCAATGCGGCGAATCATGTCGCCCTGTCCCCGCTGAGCTTTCTCGAGCGCGCTGCGTTCGTCTACCCGGAGCGCCGCGCGGTCGTCTACGGCGACCGCGTGCAGGACTGGCGCACGACCTACGAGCGCTGCCGGCGCCTGGCGAGCGCGCTGGCGCGGCGCGGCATCGGCGCCGGCGACACCGTGGCGGCGATGCTGCCCAACGTGCCGGCAATGTTCGAGGCGCACTTCGGCGTGCCGATGTGCGGCGCGGTCCTCAACACGCTGAACACCCGGCTCGATGCGGAGGCGATCGCCTTCATGCTCGAGCACGGCGAGGCGCGCGTGCTGCTGACCGACCGCGAATTCGCGCCGGTCGTGGCCAAGGCGCTGCAGATGCTCGGCGGCCGCCGGCCGCTGGTGATCGAGGTCGAGGACGAGGCGGCTCCCGCCGGAGCCCGGCTGGGCGAACTCGCCTACGAGGAGCTGCTCGCGGAGGGCGACCCGGCGTTTGCCTGGCAGTTGCCCGCCGACGAGTGGGACGCGATCGCGCTGAACTACACCTCGGGCACGACCGGCAATCCGAAGGGCGTGGTCACGCACCACCGCGGCGCCTACCTGAATGCGGCGAACAACGTGATCGCCTGGAGCCTGCCGCACCACCCGGTCTACCTGTGGACGCTGCCGATGTTCCACTGCAACGGCTGGTGCTTCCCCTGGACGATGGCGCTGGTCGCCGGCACCAGCGTGTGCCTGCGCCGCGTCGACCCGGCCGTGATCTGGCCACTGGTGCGCGAGCTGGAGATCACGCACCTGTGCGGCGCGCCGATCGTCTACAGCATGCTGATCCATGCGCCGGCCGGGCTGCGCGAGGGCATCGGCCACCGGCTCGACGGCCTGATCGCCGGCGCCGCGCCGCCGGCCGCGGTGATCGAAGGCTGCGAGGCCGCGGGCATCTCGCTGACGCACGTCTACGGCCTGACCGAGGTCTACGGCCCGGCGGCCGTCTGCGCGAAGCAGGAGGGCTGGGACGCACTGCCCGCCGAGGAGCGCGCGCGGCTCAACGGCCGCCAGGGCGTGGCCTATCCGCTGCAGCAGGCGGTGGCCGTGCTCGACCCCGAGACGATGCAGCCGGTGCCGGCCGACGGCGAGACGATCGGCGAGATCTTCTTCCGCGGCAACGTCGTGATGAAGGGCTACCTGAAGAACCCGGGCGCAACGGCCGAGGCCTTTGCCGGCGGCTGGTTCCACACCGGCGACCTCGCCGTGATGCACGCCGACGGCTACGTGAAGATCAAGGACCGCAGCAAGGACATCATCATTTCCGGCGGCGAGAACATCAGCTCGATCGAGGTCGAGGATGCGCTGCACCGCCACCCGGCCGTGCTGCTCGCCGCCGTCGTCGCGCTGCCCGACGAGAAGTGGGGCGAGGTGCCCTGCGCCTTCGTCGAGCTGAAGCCCGGCGTGCAGGCCACCGAGGCCGAGCTGGTCGAGTTCTGCCGCGCGCTGCTGGCGCGCTTCAAGGTGCCCAAGCGCATCGTCTTCGCCGAGCTGCCGAAGACCTCGACCGGAAAGATCCAGAAGTTCCAGTTGCGCGAGCGGGTCAAGTCCGCCAGCGCCATCGAATAACGCCGACACCTCCAGGAGACTGCCATGCCACTGATCGACGTCCACCGGCTCGCCGACGAGGCGCGCTTCAACCGCTTCCATGCCAAGGTGCTGCTCTGGTGCCTGGCCATCATCATCATCGACGGCTACGACATCGCCGTGGCCGGTGCGGCGCTGCCGTCCATCATGTCGCAGATGGGCGTGACGGCCGCGACCGCCGGCTTCATGGCCAGCTCGGCGCTGTTCGGCATGATGTTCGGCGCGATCTTCCTCGGCGCGCTGTCCGACCGCATCGGCCGCCGGCCGACGATCTCGATCTGCGTGGCGCTGTTCAGCATCTTCACCGCCGGGGCCGGCTTCACCAGCGACCCGGTGAGCTTCAGCGCGATGCGCTTCGTCGCCGGCCTGGGCATCGGCGGCGTGATGCCCAACATCGTCGCGCAGATGACCGAGTATTCGCCCCGGCGCATCCGCAGCGTGATGACGACGATGATGTTCTCCGGCTATGCGCTCGGCGGCATCCTCGCGGCGTTGCTCGGCAAGCAGCTGATCGGCGACCACGGCTGGCAGTCGGTCTTCATCGCCGCCGGCGCGCCGGTGCTGCTGATCCCGTTCATCCTGAAGTCGATGCCGGAGTCGCTGCCCTTCCTGATCGCGCACCGCGACGACCGCCACCTGCGCGAGGTGCTGCGCGAGCTCCGGCCGGACGTGCCGGTCGCCGCCGATGCGCGCTTCGTCGTGCCGGGCGCCGACCGCAGCGGCGGCGTTCCGCTGGTGCGCCTGTTCCAGGACGGCCGCGGCCTCAGCACGGTGATGTTCTGGATCGCCTTCTTCACCGGCCTGTTCATGATCTACGCGCTCAGCTCCTGGCTGACCAAGCTGATGGCGATGTCGGGCTACAGCCTCGGCTCGGCGCTGAGCTTCGTCATCGCGCTGAACCTGGGCGCGATGGCCGGCGCGATCGGCGGCGGCTGGCTCGCCGACAAGCTGCACATCAAGTGGGTGCTGGTCGCGATGTATGCGCTCGGCGGCGTGTTCCTGTGCCTGATGACGGTAAAGATGCCGGTGGAGTGGCTGTACCTCGTCGTCGGCGCGGTCGGTGCCTGTTCGACCGGCGCGCAGATCGTCGCCTACGCCTACTGCGGCCAGTTCTATCCGATGGCGATTCGCTCCAGCGGCATCGGCATGGCCGCGGGCATCGGCCGCGCCGGCGCGATTGCCGCGCCGCTGCTGATCGGCCTGATCGTCTCGCTGAAGCTGC
Organism: Piscinibacter sp.; assembly: GCA_044223035.1. Lineage (GTDB taxonomy): Bacteria > Pseudomonadota > Gammaproteobacteria > Burkholderiales > Burkholderiaceae_C > JBGAMJ01. The sequence goes on along the minus strand of JBGAMJ010000104.1, from coordinate 4,744 downwards.
CGCTGGAGCAGAACTTCCTGGTCATCGGCGCGGCGGGCGTGATCGGCGCGATCGCGCTGGCCTTCATCGACCACCGGCGCTCGGCGTCCGCCGCCCACGCGGCGAGCGCCGGCGTGACCGCCGTGCCGCTTGAGGCTGCCGCAGTCCGCGCCTGAGCGCTCGCGCACGGCCGCTGCGTCCCGCCTGGCGGGACCGGCCGCGGGCCGAGGGTGCGTGCCCTGATCCCCACGACTTCAAGGAGTCCACGATGTCCACCTACACCGCGCCGTTGCGCGACATGCTGTTCACGATGAAGGAGGTCGGCGGCCTGGACGCCGTCTGCGCCCAGCCAGGCTTCGAGGAGACGACGCCCGACGTCGTCGAGGCCATCCTCGAGGAGGCGGCGCGCTTCGCCGCCGGCGTGCTCGATCCGATCAACCACCCGGGTGACCGGCAGGGCGTGCGCTGGTCCGACGGCGCGGTCACCGCCGCCGACGGCTTCAGGGCCGCCTACGAGAGCTTCTGCGCGAATGGCTGGAACGGCATGCCGGCGTCCACCGAATGGGGCGGGCAGGGCTTGCCGACGCTGGTCTCGACCGCGGTGCTGGAGATGTGGAAGGCCTCGAACATGGCCTTCAGCCTGTGCCAGATGCTGACGCTGGGCGCGGTCGAGGCGATCGCGCACCACGGCAGCGACGAACTGAAGCGGCGCTTCCTGCCGCCGATGGTCGAGGGCCGCTGGACGGGCACGATGAACCTCACCGAGCCGCAGGCCGGTTCGGACCTCGCCGCGCTGCGCAGCCGCGCGGTGCCCGAGGGCGCCCACTACCGCGTCTTCGGCAGCAAGATCTTCATCACCTGGGGCGAGCACGACATGGCCGAGAACATCGTCCACCTCGTGCTGGCGCGGCTGCCCGATGCGCCGCCGGGCGTGCGGGGCATCTCGCTGTTCCTGTGCCCCAAGTACCTGCCGAACGACGACGGTTCGCCGGGCGCGCGCAACGACCTGAAGTGCACCTCGATCGAGCACAAGCTCGGCATCCACGCGAGCCCGACCGCGTCCATGAGCTTCGGCGAACAGGATGGCGCCATCGGCTACCTCGTCGGCGAGCCGCACCAGGGCCTGGCCTGCATGTTCACGATGATGAACCACGCGCGGCTCAACGTCGGCCTCGAAGGCGTGGGCGTCTCCGAGCGTGCCTACCAGCATGCCCGCGCCTATGCGCTCGAGCGTGTGCAGGGCAGGCCGGCGCTGCCGGGAAGCACCACCATCGCGGGCCATCCGGACGTGCGGCGCATGCTGATGGACATGAAGGCCCAGGTCGAGGCGATGCGCGCCGTCGCCTATTTCTGCGCCGGCCAGATGGACCGCGCCCACGGCCACCCCGACGCGGCCGAGCGGGCGCAGGCCAAGGCGCTGGTCGAACTGCTGACGCCGATCGTCAAGGGCTGGTGCACGGACAACGCGCTGCACGTCGCCTCCGACGGCGTGCAGGTGCACGGCGGCATGGGCTACGTCGAGGAGACCGGTGCCGCGCAGTACCTGCGAGACGCGCGCATCACGACGATCTACGAAGGCACGACCGGCATCCAGGCCAACGACCTGATCGGCCGCAAGCTGGCGCGCGACGGCGGCCGCACGATGGGGGCGCTGATCCACCGCATCGACGACGATGCGCGCCGGATGCTCGATGCGCACGATGCAGGCGTCGCGCAGATCGGCCGCACGCTGCATGCGGCGGCCGGGACGCTGCGGGATGCGGCGGACTGGCTGCTCGGCAACAGCGCCGAGCGGCCGGAACGCTGCGCCGCAGGTGCGGTGCCATTCCTGCGCCTGGCGGGTACGGTGGTCGGCGGCTGGCTGTCGGCGCGCATGGCGGAGTCCGCCGTCGCGCAGATCGCTGCCGGCAGCGGCGACGTGGGATTCCTCTCGGCCAAGCTCGCCACGGCCCGCCATTTCGCCACCCATGTGCTGGTGCTCGCGCCGGCGCTGCGCGACATCGTGATCGCCGGCGCCGACAGCACGCTGGCCCTGGCCGACGAGCAACTCTGAGGAGCCGCCGATGAACGAACTGAACGGCCACGACATCGAGGACCTGCGCCCCGGCATGAGCGCGACCTTCTCGAAGACGATCACCGAGGCGGACATCGTGCTGTTCGCCGGCGTCTCCGGCGACAACAACGCGGTGCACGTCAACGAGGAATTCGCGGCGACGACGCCCTTCGGCGGCCGCATCGCGCACGGCTTCCTGACCGCGAGCGTCATCTCGGCGGCGGTCGCGAACCGGCTGCCCGGCCCGGGCACCGTCTACCTCGGCCAGCAGATGCGCTTCAAGGCGCCGGTGCGGCCGGGCGACACGGTGCATGCCTGCGTGACCGTCGTCTCGGTCGACGTCGCGAAGGCGCGGGCGGTGCTCGCCACCGTGGCGCGAGTCAAGGACACCATCGTCGTCGAGGGCGAGGCGACGGTGATGACCACCTCACGTGCGCGCCGCGACGCGGCGCGCGAGGCACATGCGGCCGCGCTGGCGGCCTGAAGGAATCAACACGATGAAGATCCTCGTTCCCGTGAAGCGCGTGCTCGACCACAACGTCAAGCCGCGCATGAAGACGGACGGCTCGGGCATCGACCTGGCCAACGTCAAGATGAGCATGAATCCCTTCGACGAGATTGCCGTCGAAGAGGCGGTGCGGTTGAAGGAGACGGGCGTGGCCACCGAGGTCATCGCCGTCTCTTGCGGCGTCGCCCCATGCCAGGAGACGCTTCGCACCGCGATGGCGATCGGCGCCGACCGGGCGATCCTGGTCGAGACCAGCGAGGAACTGCAGCCGCTGGCCGTCGCCAAGCTGCTGAAGGCGTTGTTCGACCGCGAGCAGCCCGGCCTCGTGATCCTCGGCAAGCAGGCGATCGACGACGACTGCAACCAGACCGGCCAGATGCTGGCCGCACTCGCCGACCTGCCGCAGGCCACCTTCGCCAGCAAGGTGGAGATCGCCGACGGCCAGGCGAAGGTCACGCGCGAGATCGACGGCGGTCTCGAAACGCTGTCGATCGGCCTGCCGGCCGTCGTCACCACCGACCTGCGCCTGAACGAGCCGCGCTACGTCACGCTGCCCAACATCATGAAGGCCAAGAAGAAGCCGCTCGCGGTCGTCGCGCCGGCCGAACTCGGCGTGGACGTCACGCCGCGGCTGAAGACGCTGAAGGTCGCCGAGCCGCCCAGGCGTGGCGCCGGCGTGAAAGTCCCGGACGTGGCCGCGCTCGTGGCCAAGCTCAACAACGAAGCCAAGGTGATCTGAGATGGCCGTCCTCGTCATTGCCGAACACGACCACGGCACCCTCAAGGGTGCGACGCTGAATACCGTGACCGCCGCCGCGCAGTGCGGCGGCGACATCCACGTCCTGATCGCCGGGCAGGGCGCCGCCGGTGCCGCGCAGGCGGCCGCGCAGATTGCCGGCGTGGCCAAGGTGCTGCACGCCGACGGCGCGAGCCTGGCGGCGCAACTCGCCGAGAACGTTGCCGCGCAGGTGCTGGCACGGGTGGGGGATGGAGCCTCCGGCTACAGCCACATCCTGTTCCCGGCGACGGCGCGCGGCAAGAACGTCGCCCCGCGCGTGGCCGCCAGGCTCGACGTCGCGCAGATCAGCGAGATCACGAAAGTGATTGCGCCCGACACCTTCGAGCGCCCGATCTACGCTGGCAACGCGATCGCGACCGTGCAGGCGACCGACGCCGTCAAGGTGATCACCGTGCGCAGCACCGGATTCGATGCGGCCGGCCCGGGCGGCAGCGCCGCGATCGAGACCATCGCCGCGGTCGACGACAGCGGCAAGAGCCGGCACCTCGGCAGCGAGATCGCGAAGAACGACCGGCCCGAATTGACCGCGGCGAAGATCATCGTCAGCGGCGGCCGGGCGCTGGGCTCGAGCGACAGGTTCAACGAGGTGCTGATCCCGCTGGCCGACAAGCTCGGCGCGGCGCTCGGCGCGAGCCGTGCCGCCGTCGATGCGGGCTATGCGCCGAACGATTGGCAGGTCGGGCAGACCGGCAAGATCGTCGCGCCGGCTCTCTACATCGCCGCCGGTATCTCCGGTGCGATCCAGCACCTGGCCGGCATGAAGGATTCGAAGGTGATCGTCGCGATCAACAAGGATCCGGATGCGCCGATCTTCAGCGTCGCGGACTACGGGCTGGAGGCCGATCTGTTCGTGGCCGTGCCGGAACTGACGGCGGCGCTTTGACCTGACATTGGCAAGCCCGATCGGCCGGGTCTCCCTCTTGTCGACGCCGCCGGATCCTTGTTGATCGCGACGATCACCTTGCCGTCCTTCGCGCCGGCTCAGCGCGGCGGAGGTCTCGCCAACGATCGACCGCGAGGCCTGCCGTCGCGGACGTAGCGCAGCGGGACCGCGTCGAGCGGATCGTCACCGGGGCCGACGTCAAGGGCGTCGAGCAGCGTCGCGACGCTGGCGCCGGCGCCAGGCGGGGGTGCCTTCCCCGTGCCGTGGACCGTCCGATCGGGTGTCTTCAAAAAAAGTTCGCAGATCGCTTGACGCTCGCGAAAAGACCGCGGCATAATGCAAGGCTTCGCTGATCACTGATCAACGCGCCGAGTCGAAAGACAAAGGCAAAGCTCTTTAACAAACAAACAGCCGATAAGCGTGGGCGTTCAAGGCGGGTGCCAAGGGCATGCGAGAGATCGTATGTTCATGGTCTTCGTGACCTTAAACGCTCACTGAAGTGAAGTTCACTTCAATTCTTTG
>JBGAMJ010000103.1:0-19221 GCA_044223035.1 Piscinibacter sp. | reverse complement strand
AACACCTCGTCGATGCGGTTGATGGGCCCGCACGGCACGCCCGCCTCTTCGAGGGTTGCGATCCACTCGCGCGTGCTGCGCATCACGGTCGTCTGGCGCAGCAGCGGGATCAGCACGCCGCGATGGGCGACGCGCTGCGGATTGGTCGCGAAGCGCGCGTCGGCAGCCCACTCGGGATGCCCGGCGACGGCGCAGAACTTCCCGAACTGGTTGTCGTTGCCGATCGCGAGGATCATGTCGCCGTCGGCAGTCGGGAAGTCCTGGTACGGAACGATGTTCGGATGTGCGTTGCCCATGCGCCGCGGCACCACGCCGCCGGCGAGGTAGTTGGCGGCCTGGTTGGCGAGGCACGCTACCTGCACGTCGAGCAGCGCGAGGTCGATGTGCTGGCCGAGCCCGGAACGCTCGCGCTCGGCGAGCGCGGCCTGCACCGCGATCGTCGCGTACAGGCCGGTCATGATGTCGACGAGCGCGACGCCCACCTTCTGCGGCCCGGCGCCCTCCTCGCCATCGGCGCGGCCGGTCACGCTCATCAGCCCGCCCATGCCCTGGATCAGGAAGTCGTAGCCGGCGCGCGCGGCGTACGGCCCGGTCTGGCCGAAGCCGGTGATCGAGCAGTAGACGAGGCGCGGGTTGAGCGCCGAGAGCGCGTCGAAGTCGAGCCCGTACTGCTTCAGCCCGCCGAGCTTGAAGTTCTCCAGCAGCACGTCGGCACGCGCGGCGAGGCGGCGCACCAGATCCTGGCCGTCGGGCGTGGCGATGTCGATCGCGAGCGAGCGCTTGTTGCGGTTCGCGCACTGGAAGTAGGCGGATTCGCCGGTGTCGCGGCCGTCGGCGTCCTTCAGGTAGGGCGGGCCCCAGTGGCGGGTGTCGTCGCCGCTGCCGGGGCGCTCGACCTTGACCACGTCGGCACCCAGGTCGGCGAGCAGTTGCCCGGCCCAGGGCCCGGCCAGCACGCGCGACAGGTCGAGCACCTTGATGCCCGCCAGCGGCGGGTCCCTCGGTTCTGAATCCATCGCGGGCGCGCGGCTCAGGAGAACGCGGCGATGCCGGTGATCGCGCGCCCGAGGATCAGCGCGTGCACGTCGTGCGTGCCCTCGTAGGTGTTGACGACTTCCAGGTTGACCATGTGCCGGGCGACGCCGAACTCGTCGCTGATGCCGTTGCCGCCGAGCATGTCGCGCGCCGCGCGGGCGATGTCGAGCGCCTTGCCGCAGGAGTTGCGCTTGATGATCGAGGTGGCCTCGACCGACGCCGTGCCCTCGTCCTTCATGCGGCCCAGGCGCAGGCAGGCCTGCAGGCCGAGCGCGATCTCGGTGACCATGTCGGCCAGCTTCTTCTGCACGAGCTGGTTGGCGGCCAGCGGGCGGCCGAACTGCTGGCGGTCGAGCGTGTACTGGCGGGCGATGCGCAGGCAATCCTCGGCGGCGCCGAGCGCGCCCCAGGCGATGCCGTAGCGCGCGCTGTTCAGGCAGGTGAACGGGCCCTTCAGCCCGCGCACCTCGGGGAAGGCGTTCTCCTCGGGGCAGAACACCCCGTCCATCACGATCTCGCCGGTGATGCTCGCGCGCAGCCCCACCTTGCCGTGGATCGGCGGCGCCGACAGGCCGGCGGCGCCCTTGTCGAGCACGAAGCCGCGGATCGCGCCCTCGTCGTCCTTGGCCCAGACGACGAAGACGTCGGCGATCGGGCTGTTGCTGATCCACATCTTCGAGCCGCTCAGGCGCCAGCCGCCGTCGACGCGGCGTGCCCGCGTGACCATGCTGCCGGGGTCGGAGCCGTGGTTCGGCTCGGTCAGGCCGAAGCAGCCGATCCACTCGCCGCGCGCGAGCCTGGGGAGGTACTTCTGGCGCGTCGCCTCGGTGCCGAACTCGAAGATCGGCACCATCACCAGCGACGACTGCACGCTCATCATCGAGCGGTAGCCGGAGTCCACGCGCTCCACCTCGCGCGCCACCAGCCCGTAGCTGACGTAGTTCAGCCCGGGGCCGCCGTAGGCCTCGGGGATGGTCGGGCCGAGCAGGCCCAGTTCGCCCATCTCGCGGAAGATCGACGCATCGGTGCGCTCGTGGCGGAAGGCCTCGAGCACGCGCGGCGCGAGGCGGCCCTGGCAGTACTCGCGGGCGGCGTCGCGCACCATGCGTTCGTCGTCGGTGAGCTGCTGGTCCAGCAGCAGCGGGTCATCCCATTCAAATCGGGCGTGGGGCATGGCGGTCTCCGGGAGCGGGCGGTTCAGCGGTCGGGGTCGGATGCTGCGACCCCGGTTGTACCGCAGCGGGCGGGCCGCGCCCAGGCTGGCCGATCAGCCCTCGCCCATCGCCAGCCCAGCCCAGCCCATCGCCAGCCCAGCGCCGGGCTTGACCCGGGCGTGGCCCCGGAATCAGCCGCCGACCGCGTTCGGCGCGCGCCAGGCGCGCTCGAACGGCAGCCGCCACGCGCGCGGCGCGACGAGCTGGTGGATCGCGTTCGGCCCCCACGAGCCGGGCGCGTAGAAGCGCACCGGCGGCGGCGATTCGATCAGCGGCGTCGACACCTGCCACAGCCGCTCGATGCCCTCGGCGGTGGTGAACAGCGTGCGGTCGCCGCGCATCGCATCGAGGATCAGGCGCTCGTAGGCCTCGAGCACGTCGCCGAGCAGGCCGGTGTCGTGCATCGCGAACTGCAGGCTCAGCTTGTCCAGCCGCATGCCCGGGCCGGGGCGCTTGCCGTAGAACGACAGCGACATCTTCGACGCGTCCGCCAGGTCGAAGGTGAGGTGGTCCGGCCCCTGCGCGCCGACGCCCGAGCCGGCCGGGAACATGCTCTTCGGCGGCTCGCGGAAGGCGATCGAGATGATCCGCTGGCCCTCGGCCAGGCGCTTGCCGGTGCGCAGGTAGAACGGCACGCCGGCCCAGCGCCAGTTGTCGATCGAGCACTTCAGCGCGATGAAGGTCTCGGTCTCGGATTCGGGCGCCACGCCCGGCTCCGCACGGTAGCCGGTGTACTGCCCGCGCACCACGTCGCTCGGCAGGATCGGCAGCATGCTGCGGAAGACCTTGTTCTTCTCCTCGCTGATCGGCGCCGGTTCCAGCGCCGTGGGCGGCTCCATCGCCATGAACGCGAGGATCTGGAACAGGTGCGTCACCACCATGTCGCGGAACGCGCCCGTCTGCTCGTAGAAGCCGGAGCGCTTGCCCAGGCCCAGCGTCTCCGGCACGTCGATCTGCACGTGGTCGATGAAGTTGCGGTTCCAGATCGGCTCGAACAACCCGTTGGCGAAGCGGAAGGCGAGGATGTTCTGCGCCGGCTCCTTGCCCAGGAAGTGGTCGATGCGGAAGATCGTGTCTTCCTCGAACACCTCGTGCAGCTTGGCGTTCAGCGACACCGCGCTCGCCAGGTCGGTGCCGAAGGGCTTCTCCAGGATGATGCGCGAGCGCTCGACCAGCCCGGCCTCGCCGAGCAGCCGCACCGCCGGCAGCGCCGCGCTCGGCGGCACGCTCAGGTAGTGCAGGCGCCGGCACTCCCCGCCGAAGGACTGCTCGGCGCGGTCGACCGCCGCGCGCAGCGCCGTGGCGCCGGCCGCCAGCGGCACGTAATCGAGCGTGGCGGCGAAGGCCTCCCATTCAGCCGCCGTCGCCTTGCGAGCCGAGAACTCGTCGAGCGAGTTGCGCGCGAGGGCGCGGAAAGCCTCGGCGTCGATCTCGTCGAGCGACACGCCGATGACCCGGCAGCCGGGGATGAATCCCGCGCTCGACAGGTGGTACAGCCCCGGCAGCAGCTTGCGCCGCGCCAGGTCGCCGGTTGCGCCGACGAGCACCACGACCTGCGGGAACCGCGGGCCCACGCCTGGAGGAATCTTTGCCACTGTCCACGTCCTTGCGAGTCGACCCAGGGCCGCCCCCGGTCGACTCGACGCCCGGGGGCGGACGACGCGATGCGTCGGCCGTTGGCGCTGCGGGAATCGACGGCGGGCGGTGCTCGCCGGGCCGCAGGGCACCGGCAATGTACGGCAACGGCCGCGCCGGCGGGCAGCCGCGCGCGGTCGCATGTGACCAGCAAGAATCGGTCCGGCGGAGACCCGCGATCGCCCCCAGGCCGGCGCCCGGCGCTTCGTCAGGAGAACAGCCGCCGCGCGGCGCCGGACCCGGCGGCCAGGTCGCGCGAGGCGAGCGCGGCGTACAGCGTCTTCAGCTCGCCGGCGATGCTGGCGAAGCCCTGCGGGCTCAGCGGCTGGCCCTGGTCGTCGACGATCGCCGCGTCCATGCCGAGCGACAGCGCCTGGGCGCTCGCCTGCCAGGCGGCGAAGGGGTCGGCGGCCGAATCGGTCTGCGGCACGTCGAAGCTCAGCGTCACGTCGCGCAGCGCGGCGATGTGCGGGTCCTCGGCCAGCGCGGCCTGGGGGTCGAAGGCGAGCACCAGCACCGGCGGCGCGCCCTCCTCGGTCGACGGCAGCACCAGCCGGCCGGGCACCGCGCCGGGCACGAAGCCGTGGCGGCCGGCATGCTGCTGGATGTAGGCGACGCTCCAGGCGGCCGAGCGCGAGCGCAGGTGCACCGCGAGCTGGGCGTCGTGGTCGCCGGCAAACGCGTCGAGCTCGCGGCCGCGCGCCACCACGTCGAGCATGTCGGGGAAGTCGGCCATCGCGCCGACCTGCTCGCCGTAGGCCTGGATCTTCTGCACGAACTCGGAGTACTCGATCTCGTTCAGCGCGCCGGTGCGGTTGGCCAGTTGCACGCCGGCCTGCAGCTCGCGGTAGCGCTGGCCGGCGACCGGCGCCTCCCATTCGCCGGTGGCGTCGTTCAGGCCCTCGATGAAGAACGGCTTGGCGCCGGCGCGGCGCGTCGGCGGCAGGTGCGAGAGCAGCAGGTCGCCGCTGACCGGCGCCTCCAGCGTCATCGGGGCGATCGCGTCGATCAGCGCGTCGAGCGGCGGTTGCAAACGGCGCGGCGAAGGCGCCAGCACGGCCGCGTCGGCCGCAGTCGCCGCGCCGGCTGCTGGCCCCTCGGCGGCACCGGGCACGCCGGGCACATCGAACACCGGCTCGCGCAGCTCGCCTGGCTCGCGCGGCGTGGCACCCGGCGCCGCGGCGCCGGGCGGCAGCACCGACGGCGGCGCATCGGCCGCGCGCCGCGCGCCGCCTTGCGCGATTGCCAGGCGCCATGCGCCACCACGCCACCGATCACCAGCGCGCCGACCACCGCCAGCGCCGTCGTCAGGTCCGTCATCTGTGTTCCTTGGGATGTCGCACGGTTCAGGCGGCTTCCGCCAGCCCGACCGCGGCTTCCATGTCGACGGCGACGATGCGCGACACGCCCTGTTCCTGCATCGTCACGCCGATGAGTTGCCCGGCCATCTCCATCGCGATCTTGTTGTGGCTGATGAAGAGGAACTGCGTGCCCTGCGCCATCTCGCGCACGAGCTTGGCATAGCGCTCGGTGTTGGCGTCGTCCAGCGGCGCATCGACCTCGTCGAGCAGGCAGAACGGCGCCGGGTTGAGCTGGAAGATCGCGAACACCAGCGCGATCGCCGTCAGCGCCTTCTCGCCGCCCGACAGCAGGTGGATCGTGCTGTTCTTCTTGCCCGGCGGCTGCGCCATCACCTGCACGCCGGCGTCGAGGATCTCGTCGCCGGTCATCACCAGCCGCGCGTTCCCGCCGCCGAAGAGGCTGGGGAACATGCGCCCGAAGTGCTCGTTGACCTGGTCGAAGGTGCTGCCGAGCAGGTCGCGCGTCTCGAGGTCGATCTTGTGGATCGCGCCCTGCAGCGTGGCGATCGCCTCGTTCAGGTCGGCCGACTGCGCATCGAGGAAGTTCTTGCGCTCGCGCGAGCTGGTCAGCTCGTCGAGCGCCGCCAGGTTGACGGCGCCCAGCGCAGCCACCTCGCGGCCGATGCGGTCGATCTCGCCCTGCAGGCCGTACAGGCGCACGCCGCCCTCCTCGACGCCGCGGCCGAGCGCGTCGAGGTCGACCGCGGCGGCCTCGAGCTGCTCGCGGTATTGCGCGCCGCCCAGCGCGGCGGCCTGCTGCTCGAGCTGCAGCTTGGTGATGCGGTCGCGCATCGGCTGCAGGCTCTGCTCGTGGGCAAGGCGCTCTTCGTCGGCGCGGCGCAGGCGCAGCGTGAGGTCGTCGTAGTCGCTGCGGCGGGCGGCGAGCAAGGCTTCGCGTTCGACGCGCAGCGCCAGCGCGGTCTGCAGGCCGGCGTCGGCGCTGGCGTCGGTCAGGCGGGCCAGCTCGTCGTCGAGCTGCACGCGCGACTGCGCGTTGGCCTGCAACTGAAGCTCGGCGGTCTCGATGCTGCGCTGCAGTTCGCCGCGGCGGGCCGCCAGCGCGCGCGCGCCGAACTGCGACTCTTGCGCGCGGCGTTCGAGCGAGCGGAGCTGCTCGCGCGCATCGGCCAGCCGGCGCTCGGCGCCGATCACCGCGTCGTCGAGTTCGGCGTGCCGCTCCTGGGTGATGGCGAGCTGGCCGTCCAGCTCCTCGAAGCGGGCCTCGCCGGTGGCGGCGCGTTCGTTCAGCTCGTCCAGGCGGCTGTCGATCTCGGCCAGTTCGTCGTCGAGCCGGGCGCGGCGCGCGCTGGTCTGCTCGGCCTGCTGCGACAACTGCAGCAGCTCGACCTGCAAGCGGTGCGCCTGCGTCTGCGCGTCGGCGGCTTCGCGCCGGGCGCCGGCCAGGCGTTGCGACACCTCGGTGTAGGCCGCCTCGGCGCGCACCAGCGCGGCGCGCGATTCGTCGGCGATCAGGCCCTGCGCGCGCAGCCCGCTCGCGAGGCTCTCGATCTCCTGCGCGCGCGCCAGCATGCCGGCCTGCTCGGAATCGGGCGCGTAGAAAGCGACGGCGTAGGGGCTGACGGCGTGGCCGTCGGGCGTCATCACCACCTCGCCGTGCGTCAGCCGCGAGCGCACGGCCAGCGCGTCGTCGAGCGTCGGCGCGGTGTAGACGCCTTCGAGCCAGTCGTTCAGCAGCGCCTTCAGCCCGGCCTGGTCGACACCGCCCAGGCGCAGCAGGTCCGACAGGCGCGGCAGCGTGGCGTGGGTGTTGGCGATCGGCACCGTCGGCGGCGTGTAGAACGCGAGCTTGGCCGGCGGCGCATCGGCGGCGAAGGCGCGCACCGTCTCGATGCGGCCGACCTCGATCGCGCTCATCCGCTCGCGCAGCGCTGATTCGAGCGCGGTCTCCCAGCCGGGCTCGATGTGGATGCGCGTCCACAGCCCCTGCAGCCCGCCCAGCCCGTGGCGCGCCAGCCAGGGCTGGAGCCGGCCTTCGGTCTGCACCTTCTCCTGCAGCGCGCGCAGCGCCTCCAGCCGCGCGGCCAGGTCGGCGCGACGCGCCGATTCGGCGTTCGCCAGCTGCTGCAGCGCGCGCCGCTCGTCGTCGAGCGCCGGCGCCTGCTCGCCCAGCTCGTGCAGGCGCGCCTCGGCCTGCGCCTGCTGCTCGGCGGCGGCGGCGTGGCGCAGTTGCAGCGCGGCCAGGCGCTCGGGGTCGGGCGCGGCGAGCTGGCGGCGCTCGGCGTCGAGCCGCTCGCGGCGGCCGAGCTGCTGCCGGCGCTGATCTTCGAGGCTGCGGCTCTCGGCGGCCAGCACCTGGATCTGCTGCTGCACCGCGGCCACCGCATTGCGCTGCGCGTTGGCGGCCGACTGCGCGGCGCGCAGCGCGTCCTCGACCGCCGGCACATGGCCGGACTGCTCCTCGGCCTGGGCGGCGAGCAGTTCGCTCGCCTCCTCGGCCGCGGCGATCTTTTCGGCGATGCGCTCCAGCTCGTCCGCGGCGTCGTCGCGGCGCTGCTGCCACTGCGCATCCTGCGCCGCCAGTTCGGCCTGGCGCTGCTCGACGCGCCGCCGGCCCTCGACGACGTAGCGGATGCGCTCCTCCAGCCGGCTGACCTCGAGCGAGGCCTCGGCCAGCGCACCTTGCGCGGCGTGCAGCTCGTCGCCGGCGGCGTAATGCGCCTGGCGGACCGATTCAAGTCCGGCCTCGGTGTGGCGCAGCTCGGCGATGCGGGCTTCGAGCGCGTTGGTGGCCTCGGCCGATTCGCGGCGCACGCGCTCTTCCTCGGTGGCGGCGTCGCGCAGCTTCAGGAACCAGAGCTGGTGCAGCTTCAGCGTGCCCTGCTCCTGCAGGCCGCGGTAGCGGGCGGCGACCTCGGCCTGCTTCTCCAGCTTCTCGAGGTTGCTGTTGAGCTCGCGCAGGATGTCCTCGACGCGGGTCAGGTTCTCGTGCGTGTCCTTCAGCCGGGATTCGGTCTCGCGGCGGCGCTCCTTGTACTTGGAGACGCCGGCCGCCTCCTCCAGGAACAGCCGCAGTTCCTCGGGCTTGCTCTCGATGATCCGGCTGATCGTGCCCTGCCCGATGATCGCGTAGGCGCGCGGGCCGAGGCCGGTGCCGAGGAACACGTCCTGCACGTCGCGCCGGCGCACCGGCTGGTTGTTGATGTAGTAGCTGGAGGTGCCGTCGCGCGTCAGCACGCGCTTGACGGCGATCTCGGTGAACTGGTTCCACTGGCCGCCGGCGCGGGCGTCCTCGTTGCTGAACACCAGTTCGACGCTGGCGCGGCTGGCCGGCTTGCGGTTGCCCGAGCCGTTGAAGATCACGTCCTGCATCGATTCGCCGCGCAGCTCGCTCGCCTTGCTCTCGCCCAGCACCCAGCGCACCGCATCCATGATGTTGGACTTGCCGCAGCCGTTCGGGCCGACCACGCCGACGAGCTGGCCCGGAAGCTGGAAGTGCGTCGGCTCGGCGAAGGACTTGAAGCCGGAGAGCTTGATCGAATTCAGGCGCATGGGCTGGAACGCGGTCGCGGGCGCCTGCGGCGCTGGCCGGCGGCGGCCGGGCCTCCGCGTGCAAGTCGTTGATTTGACTGGATAATTTCAGGCCGATCGAGGCTTCGGGCGGGGCGGATGATAGCACCCGCCCCGGCGCGGCCGAAGGCACTGCGCTAGCATCGCCGCCCCCGTCCACCCCCCGCGCCGAGCGCGTCCGAGATGCCCAAGAAACCCGCCGCGGCCGAGCCCAAGCAGCGCCCGATGCCGCCGAACCCGCCGACCGCGCCGAGCAAGGAACTGCACGTCTTCCCGAACCCGGCGCCGGAGCGCGACTACCTGATCCAGTTCGAGGTGCCGGAGTTCACCTGCCTGTGCCCGCTGACCGGCCAGCCCGACTTCGCGCAGTTCCGCATCGAGATGGTGGCCGACCGGCTGTGCGTCGAGCTGAAGAGCCTGAAGATGTACTTCTGGAGCTACCGCGACGAGGGCGCCTTCCACGAGAAGGTGACCAACACCATCCTCGACGACATCGTCAAGGCCACCGACCCGCGCTTCATCCGCATCACCGCCAAGTGGAACGTGCGCGGCGGCATCTACACGAACGTGGTGGCCGAGCATCGGCAGAAGGGCTGGAAGCCGGCGGTGGCGGTGGTATTGCCAGGGGGTTGAGGCGCGACCGATTCGGCGCAGCTCAGCCGGGTTTCGATCGGAAGATCGCCGGGTACTCGTGGAGATACCAGTCGACGATCTGATCGTGACCCAGGGTCAGGAACTCGTTCAGCCGCGGTACCCACATGAATCCGAGGACCGAGGCGGCCATCAGCAGGCCGAAGCCTCCGTAGACCGCATTGACGTTCCATCGGGAAAGCGCGATCCCGACGAGTGCCGGACCGAGTGCGCCGGCCAACTGCGTCGTCATGGCCGAGGCGGCGACGATGCGAACGCGGAATCCCTTGGGTATCGCGAGCATCCGGTGCGTCGCACCCACCAGACTCATCGACGCATTGCAGAACCCGCCGATGAAGAGTGCGGCGACCATCCAGTGCGGTGAGGCGGCAAATCCGACCGTCGCCAGCGCGATGCCTTCGAGAAGGCCGATCCCGACCCGCACGCGGTATCGCCCCAACCTGTCGACCAGCCACTGCGAGCCGAACAGACTGCCGGCGAGCGCGCCCAGCGACAGCGCGCCCATGCATGCCCCCAACCAGCTGCCGGACAGACCCAAGGCATGCACCTTGATCGGTATCAGCATGCCGACGGCCGGGCCCTGAAAGATCCAGACGACGAAGTTGACGATCGTCCAGCCGCGCTCCATGGGCATGTGCCACTTGGCCGCGAGGCCGGCACCCAGTTCGCGCCACCACCCGGCTCGCCGGACCTTCAACGCACGGGCATCGTTGAAGCGCGGCAGCCTGGACGACGATGCCGCCGCGGCGATGCCGATCGCCGCGCAGACCAGCAGCGAGCGGTAGACGCCGATCGTGCTCAGCGCCAGGCCTCCGAGCAATGGCCCGACGATTCCACTGATGGACTGACACGTCTTGCGCGCGCGTATCGCCGCGGGCAATCGGTCAGGGTGGACCAGTTCCGCGAGGATCGTCGCCCGTGCGGGATCGACGACCGACCTGGCCGCCACCTGCACGCAAGCCAACGCGACGATCAGCGCGAGGTTGAAGTGCCTCGCTGACGACAGCAGCGCCAACGCCAGACCCACTGCGCCCAAGGCGATCGCGCCGTACGAGATCTGGGTCGACTTGCAGTAGCGATCGCCGAACGGCGATGCGACGGGGACCGCCATGAACGTCGCCATCGCGATCACCGTGCTGAAGATGGCGAACGATTCCACCCCGCCCGTGCTCGTGATCCACCACGGCACGATGACCGCGAGGGCCAGTTCGTTGAACGTCAGCAGCGAATCGGCGACAAGCAGACTCGCGACGGCAGGTGGTATGGCGTTCAGCTCTTGCAGCGACTTCGGCAACAGTTTCTTCATTCGGGTCATGCTCAGCGGGGAGGCATTTTGAATGCCTCCTCGCGTGAGCGGACGTGTCGGCGCTCGCCGTCACGACTCGACCCGGCCGCCGTCCACTGCGTCAAGGGAACGGCCCCCTTCGCGAGGGCCGGCGCCCGTCAGGCCACCCGCCGCAGGATCACCGCCGCGAACGGCTCGATGCGGCCGGGCGCGGTCGAAGGCACCGTCTCGGTCAGCGTCTCCCAGCCGGCGGGGGCGGCGAAGGCGCGCGGTTCGGCGGAGAAGTTCAGCACCGTCAGCGTGCTCGGCGTCTGCACCGTGATCAGCTCGGTCTCGGGGTCACCGTGCACCTTGACGGCGGCGCGGCGGCGCGGGCCGAGGTCACCGCTGCGCTTGAGCGCGATCAGCTGGCGGTAGTAGGCGAGGATCGCCTGCCCGTCGGCCGTCTCCAGCGCCTGCCAGCGCAATTTGGAGTCCTCGAAGCTCGAGCGCGCGTGCGGGTCGGGCGGCTCGATGCCGCCGTACGCGTAGTCGGCCTTGCGGCCCTCGCGGGCGCCGTCGATGATGGCTTGATCGGAGAAGTCCTCGAAGAACAGGAACGGCGCGGTCTCGCCGTATTCCTCGCCCTGCCACAGCATCGGCACGAAGGGGCTGGCCATCACCGCGGTGATGCCGAGCAATGCCTTGGCGCGGCCGTAGGTGGCGATCATGCGGTCACCGAGCAGGCGGTTGCCGACCTGGTCGTGGTCCTGGATGTGCACGACGTGCTCTGACGGCTCGGTCAGGCTGCCGTCGGTGCCGATGAAGTAGCGGTAGTGCTTGTCGAAGCGGGTGCCGTCGAGCACGAAGCCCTTGTCGATCGCCTTGACCACGTCGTCGAAGCTGCCGAAGTTGACGTAGTGGCGGCCGGTCTCGCCGGTCAGGCGGGCGAATATCGCGTGGTTCAGGTCGTCGTTCCACTGCGAGTGGTAGCCGAAGCCCTGCTCGGAGGTCACGAAGCGGTTGTTGCGCAGGTGCTCGGCGATCATCAGCACCTCGCGCCCCTCGGTGCGGCCGATCTCGCGCGCCAGGTCGGTGAACTCGCGCAGGATGTGCACCGGCATGTTGTCGAAGATCAGCGACACCGCGTCCATGCGGAAGCCGTCGAAGCCGATCTCCTGCAGCCAGTAGCGCGTGTTCTCGAGGAAGTACTCGCGCACGCCGTGGTTGTATTCGCCGTCGAAGTTGATCGCCGCGCCCCAGGGCGTGGCCGCGCTCTTGGTGTACGGCGCGAACGCGCCGGAGTAGTTGCCTTCGGGCCCGAAGTGGTTGTAGACCACGTCGAGCACCACCGCGATGCCGGTCGCGTGCGCCGCCTCGATGTAGGCCTTCAGGTCGGCGTAGTCGCCGTACGAGGCCTGCAGCGCGAACAGGAAGGTGCCGTCGTAGCCCCAGTTGCGGTCCCCCGGGAAGGCGGCGAGCGGCAGCAGCTCGATCACGTTCACGCCCAGGTCGCGCAGGTAAGGCAGCCGGCGCTGCGCCGCGGCGAGCGTGCCCTCGGCGGTGAAGGTGCCCAGGTGCAGCTCGTAGATGATCGCGTCGGCCATCTTGACGCCGGTCCAGCCCGGCTCGCGCGCGACGGGCTGCACCTCGACCACCATCGACGGCCCGTGCACGCCCTGCGGCTGCCGGCGCGAGGCCGGGTCCGGGAAGCGCTGGCCGTCGACCTCCAGCAGGTACAGCGTGCCCGGCGGCAGGCGGTCGGTGCTGCCCTGCCAGTAGCCGACGTCGTCCGGCGTCAGCTCGAAGGACTCGTCGCGCTCGACGAGCACGACGCTGAGCTTCTGCTTCAGCGGCGCGAAGATGCGGAACGCCGAGCGCCCGTCGTCATCGTAGAAATGGCCCACTTTCGACATGCGTGCTCCTCGGTCAGTCCAGGATGCGGTAGGCCCAGGGCTGCAGCCCGAACACCGCGTCGAGCTCGGCAACCTTCGCCTCTTGTGCCGCACCCGACAGGTTGACGATCACGGTGACGGCATCGTCGGCGCCGCGGCGCCGGAAGCCGAACACCGCCGGGTTGTCGACGTGCAAGCGCTCGACCGGCGCGCCGGCGGCGCCGTTGGCCAGCGCGCGCTTGCCGCGCTTGAGCGCCAGCAGCCCGGTGTAGAACGGCACCAGCTCCAGGCCCTTCCAGTCGATCGGGTCCTTCTCGAAGAACGCGAGCCGCCGGTCCAGCCCGGCCTCCTGGCCGCTGTAGATCAGCGGCATGCCGGGCAGCGTGGCGGCCAGCACCGCGAAGGCCTTGAACGCCGGGCCGTAGACCTCGCCGTCGTGGCCCTCCCAGGCGTTCTTGTCGTGGTTGGTGGTGAAGATCATCCGGTAGGCGTCGCGCGGGAAGGCCTTGTTCGCGTCGGCCACGTAGGTCGCCATCGCGTCGGCGGCGCCCTCGCCGCTTCCCTTCGCGAGCTTCTTCATCGCGTCGTGCAGCGACCAGTCGTAGGTCATGTCGAAGGCGCGGGCGTGCAGCTCGGGCGTCGACCATTCGGCCAGCATGAACACCGGCCTGATCGCATCGAGCTCGGCGCGCGCGCGCTCCCAGAACGGCGTGGGCACGAGGCCGGCGACATCGCAGCGGAAGCCGTCGATGCCGGCCTCGGTGACCCAGTATTTGAGCGCGTCGATCATGCCGTCCCAGACGGCGGGCTGGCGGTAGTCGAGGCCGACCACGTCGGTCCAGTACTCCAGTTCGTGGCCGTTGTCGTAGACGTAGGAGTGGATCTCGCCCTTCGCGTCCTTGAGATACCACTCGGGATGCTCGCGCGTCCAGGCATGGTCCCAGGCGGTGTGGTTGGCGACCCAGTCGATGATCACGTGCATGCCCGCGTCGTGCGCCGCGCGGACCACGCGCTTGAAGTCGTCCAGCGTGCCGAACTCCGGGTTGACCGCCACGTAGTCGCTGACCGAGTAGTTGCTGCCGAGCGTGCCCTTGCGGTTCTTCACGCCGATCGGCTGGATCGGCATGAACCACAGGATGTCCACGCCCATCGCCTGCAGGCGCGGCAGGTGGCGTTCGAACGCAGTGAAGGTGCCTTCCGGCGTGTACTGCCGGATGTTGACTTCGTAGATGTTGGACTGGCGCGACCAGTCCACGTGACTGACCGAACGGCCGTCCTTGCTGTCGATGGCGTCCATGTGATTTGCCTCGTCGATGGAGAGTTCTCGGGCGCCATGCGGCCGACGGCCGCGCCGCTCATCGCAGGCTCACAGCCGTTCGTAGAGCTGCGCCATGCGCCTCAGCCGCTGCGCGGTGTCGGCCGGCACCTGGTCCCAGCCGAAGCGCCAGGCCCAGTTGCCGTCGCCCTTGCCGGGGAAGTTCATGCGGTGGCTGCCGTCCAGGCCCAGCACGTCCTGCATCGGATAGATCGCGGTGTCGGCCACGCTGGAGCAGGCGGCACGGATCAGGTCCCAGTGCACCGTGCGGCCATCGCAGGCGAGGTAGTCGCGCAGGTGGTGGCGAGCCCCTTCGGGCGCCGTCGCCCACCAGCCGAGGGTGGTGTCGTTGTCGTGGCTGCCGGTGTAGGCCACGGTGTCGGGCTGGTAGTTGTGCGGCAGGAAGCGGCGCTCGGCGCCTTCGTCTTCGCCCCATGCGAACTGCAGGATGCGCATGCCGGGCAGGTCGAAGGACGTGCGCAACCCGTCGACGTCGGGCGTGATGACGCCCAGGTCCTCGGCAATGATCGGCATCGGGCCGAGCGCGTCGGCCAGCGCCTGGAACAGCGCCTTGCCGGGGCCCGTGACCCATTGCCCGTGCATCGCGGTCGGCTCGTGGGCCGGGATCTCCCAGTAGCCCGCGAAGCCGCGGAAGTGATCGATGCGCACGATGTCGACCAGCTCGAACGAGCGGCGCACCCGCTCGATCCACCAGGCGTAGCCTTCCTGCGCATGCGCCTCCCAGCGGTACAGCGGGTTGCCCCAGCGCTGGCCGGTGGCGCTGAACAGGTCCGGCGGCACGCCGGCCACCACGCGCGGGCGGCGCTGCGCATCGAGCTCGAACAGCTCCGGTCGGGCCCAGACCTCGGCGCTCTGGTAGGCGATGAAGATCGGCGTGTCGCCGACGATGCGGATGCCGCGCTCGTTGGCATAGGCGCGCAGTGCCGCCCACTGGCGGAAGAACGACCACTGGCAGAAGGTCCAGAAGGCGATCCGGTCGGCATGCTCGGCGCGCGCCGCGGCCATCGCCGCCGGCTCGCGCGTGGCCAGGCCGTTCGGCCAGTCGCACCAGTCGCGCCAGTCGTGGTGCTCGGCCAGCGCCATGAAGAGCGTGTAGTCGGGCAGCCAGCTCGCGTGGGCGGCCTCGAAGGCGGCGAGTTCGGCCCGGTCGGCCGCACTGTCCTGGGCGGCAAAACGCCGCGCGGCGCGCTCCAGCCGCTCCCGGCGATAGGGATAGACCGCAGCCCAGTGGATCTCGCGATCGTTGAAGTCCGCCGTCGGTGCCAGGTCGTCGGCGTCCAGCCAGCCGCGCTGCTGCAGTTCGGCCAGGTCGATCAGCAGCATGTTGCCGGCGAAGGCCGAACTGCTCATGTAGGGCGAGTTGCCCGGCCCGAGCGGGGCCAGCGGCAGGATCTGCCAGCGCTTCTGGCCGGCGCTCGCCAGCCAGTCGACGAAGTGATAGGCGCCGGGGCCGAAATCGCCCGAACCGTGCGGCCCGGGCAGCGAAGTCAGGTGCAGCAGGATGCCGCTGGAACGGTCGAAGCGCATGGGGACTCCTGTGAGGCACTCAGAGAGTGGGATGGCCTCTCACCCACTCAGGTCGGCAGTTCGACGGTGCGCTGGCAGGCCTTGCCGCCGCTGTCGAACAGGTGCAGCCGCTCGGGCAGCAGGCGCAGCGTCAGCCCGTGGCCGGCGGCCGGCTTCACGCTGCCCTCGACGCGCACGGTCAGCACCGTCGGCGCGGTGCCGTAGTCGACATAGAACAGCGAGATGTCGCCCAGCCGCTCGACGTGGCGCACCATCACGCGGATGCCGGTGCCGGCCCCTTCGTCTGCCACCGGCAGGTCCTCGGGACGCGCGCCGATCTTGACCGCGGCACCGGCCGCGATGTGGCGCGCATCGACGGCCACCCGCACCTGCTGGCCGCGCAGGTCGACCACCGCGTGGTCGGCCTCGGCGCGCACGAGCGTGCCTTCGAGCATGTTCATCTTCGGCGAGCCGATGAACTCGGCGACGAACAGGCTGGCCGGCCGGTAGTACAGCGCCATCGGCGTGCCGATCTGGGCGATGCTGCCTTCTTCCTGCACCGCGGCGCCGGCCCGCAGCAGCACGATCTTGTCGGCCAGCGTCATCGCCTCGACCTGATCATGCGTCACGTAGATCATGCTCGCGGTGCCGATGTCCTCGTGCAGCTTGGCGATCTCGAGCCGCGTCTGAACGCGCAGCGACGCGTCGAGGTTGGACAGCGGCTCGTCGAACAGGAACACCTTGGGCTCGGTGACGATCGCGCGGCCGATCGCCACGCGCTGGCGCTGGCCGCCGGACAAGGCCTTGGGCAGGCGCTCCAGCAACGGCGTGAGCTGCAGGATGCGCGCCGCCTCCTTGACCTTCGGCTCGATCTGGTCCTTCGGGGTCTTCTTGACCTTGAGCCCGAAGGCCATGTTCTCGGCGACCGTCATGTGCGGGTACAGCGCGTAGCTCTGGAACACCATCGCGACCGCGCGCTCCGACGGCGGCAGCTCGTTGACCCGCTGGCCGCCGATCTGCAGTTCGCCGGAGGTGATGTCCTCCAGCCCGGCCACCATGCGCAGCAGCGTCGACTTGCCGCATCCCGACGGACCGACGAAGACGCAGAACTCGCCGTCCTCGATCACCAGGTTGGCGTCCTTGATCGTGAACGGCAGGCCGGGGGCGTACTGCTTCTGGATCTGCTTGAAGTCGATGCGTGACATGGCAGGCTCGTTGTGATGTCAACTGGCGGGGTCAGGGCGCGGGGGCGAAGTCGGCCGTCGCGCGGCCGCTGCGAAGCGGCCGGCGCCCGTGTCGGGGGTGGTCGTGTGGGCTGGCGCGACCGGGGCTCGGATCAGCCCTTGGAACCGCCCGCGGTCAGGCCGGCGACCATCCACTTCTGCGCCAGCACGAACATCACCGTGATCGGCAGGCCGGAGAGGATCGCGACCGCCGCGAAATCGCCCCACTGGAACTTGAACTCGCTGACGAAGAGCTTGGTGCCCACGGCGAGCGTCAGCTTGTCTTGCTGCGTCAACAGCACCGAGGCGACCGGGTACTCGATCAGCGCGCCGATGAACGACAGCAGGAACACCACCGCGAGGATCGGCACCGCCATCGGCAGCAGCACCATCCAGAAGGCCTGCAGCGGCGTCGCGCCGTCGACCTTGGCGGCCTCCTCGATCTCGTAGGGAATGGTTTCGTAGTAGCCCTTGATCGTCCACACGTGCATCGCGATGCCGCCGGAATAGGCCAGCAGCACGGCCCAGTGCGAATCGATGCCGATCGCCGGGAAGGCGCTGCCGATGCGGTCGAAGATCGAGTAGATCGCCACCAGGGCCAGCACCGCCGGGAACATCTGCATCAGCATCAGCCCGGTCAGCACGTGCTTGCGCCCCTTGAAGCGCATGCGCGCCAGCGCGTAGGCGCCGGTGGTCGAGAACATCACCGTGATCGCGCCCGAGAGCAGTGCGATCTTCAGCGAGTTCCACATCCAGCGCAGCACCGGCAGTTCCGGCGTGACGAGCTGGCCGTTGGCCGACTGGTAGGGCAGCCCGAAGGCGTAGCGCCAGTGCTCGAAGCTGATCGTGTCCGGGATCAGGCTGCCGGTGGCAAAGTTGCCCGGCCGCAGCGACACCGAGATCACCACCAGGAACGGGAAGATCACCACCAGGCAGAGGACCGCGAGGAACGCATGCGCGCAGGCCAACCTCATCGGCTGCGACTTGTTCTGCACCATCGGCATGATCGGCCCCTTTCAGCGGTTCTCGTCGGCCAGCCGCGTGAAGCGCATCTGCAGCAGCGTGACACCGGCGACGAGGAAGAAGATCAGCGTCGAGATGGCGGAGGCCAACCCGAACTGCTGCCCCGAGTCGCCGAAGGCGATGCGCATCGTGTACGACACCAGGATGTCGGTGGTGCCGGCCGGCACGGTGATGTCGAGGAAATCGGGCCGGCCGCCGGTGAGCAGCGCGATCAGCACGAAGTTGTTGAAGTTGAACGCGAACGCCGAGATCAGCAGCGGCGTCAGCGGCTTGACGATCAGCGGCGCGGTGATCTGGAAGAAGTTGGTCAGCGGGCCGGCGCCGGCCACCGCCGACGCCTCGTACAGGTCGGCCGAGATCGCCTTGATCAGGCCCATGCAGACCACCATCATGTACGGGAATCCGAGCCAGGTGTTGACCGCCAGGATCATCACCTTGGCCAGCGTCGGATCGGCGAACCACTGCGGCTTGATGCCGAACAGGCCGTTCAGGATGAGGTTGATCTCGCCCAGGTTCTGGTTGAACAGGCCCCTGAAGATCAGGATCGAGATGAACGACGGCACCGCATACGGCAGGAACAGCAGCAGCCGATAGACGCCGCGCCCGCGCAGGCTCTCCCAGTTCAGCAGCACCGCCAGCAGCAGGCCCAGGCCGGCGCCGAAGGCCACCGTCAGCGCGGCGAACATGACCGTCCAGACGAAGATGCGCAGGAACGGCTGCTGGAACTTGGTGTCGGTGAAGACGCGGACGAAATGCGCGAAGCCCACGCCCACCGTGAAGCCGGGCTGCTTGGCCTCGCCGGCCGCGGTCTCGAAGAAGCCGGTCGTGCGGTTCGGCTTGAGCGTGCTGCCGTCGCTGACGTTGGTGAGGCTGCCGTCCGGGTTGGGCTTGTACAGCGGCTGCACCGGCGCGAACTCGCGCAGCGTGGTCATGCGCACGATGGCGCCGTCGGGCAGCTTCAGCGCCAGCGCCTTGATGTCCTTCTGCTGCGAGATCACGTCCTTCAGCGGCAGCGGGTCGGCCAGCGCGAGCTTCAGTTCGGCCTCGGGGTGCGTGGCGATCTCGAGCGGGGCCGTCTTGCGCAGCGCCAGCGTGTCGGAGACGAAGGTCTTGGTGTCGTCTTCCTGGTTGACCAGGCGGATGCGGAACTCGGGGCCGTCCGGGTGCAGCGTGAAGGCGTAGCCCGGCCCGGGCGCGCGGTAGGTCTCGTCGAGGAAGTACTGGCGCGCGCGCTCGAAGGTCAGCAGGTTCTTCGAGCTGTAGTTGGTGAAGCCGATGCTCACCGTGTAGATCATCGGGAAGACGACGAAGATGATCGCGGCGATCACCCCCGGCAGCAGATAGCGCAAGGCCATCGTCTTCTTCGACGAATAGGTCCAGATCGCCAGCAGCGCGACGATCAGGAAGGTCATCGCCAGCAGCGTCTCGCCGACGGCGTAGATCACCGTCACGAGATAGAGCGCGACCAGCGTGACCAACGCCAGCAGGATCTTGCCGCCGAAGCGGGCCAGGAAGGTCGGACTGCTCATGGGGCCGCTCGCATCGAAGCG
>JBGAMJ010000102.1:0-19930 GCA_044223035.1 Piscinibacter sp. | reverse complement strand
GCTCGCGACCGACGACTCGAAGCTGATGGCCAACGCGCTGCGGCGCTGCCAGGCGCAGACGAATCCCGACGATCGGCGCGACTGCGAGGCGCGCGTGCGCGGCCAGGGCAGCGCCTCGGGCAGCGTGGCCGGAGGCGGCATCCTGCGCGAAACGGTCACGACCATCGTCGGAACGCCGCCGGCACCCGCTGCGGTGGCTCCGCCGGCCGAGCCCGCCGTGCCGCCCGCTCCGGCACGCTGACCCCGCCCGCGCCGGCTCGTGTCGGCGCGCCATCAGAAGCCGATCCGGCGCCGCAACGCCGCCGACATCGCCTCGTAGCGGCCGCTCTGCTTCAACGCCGCCAGCCCGCGTTCGAACGCCTCGGCCATGCGCTCTCCCTCGGGCCGGGCACGCGTGAAGGCGATCCAGAAGCCGTCGTCGGAGATCACGCCCGCCTTCTCGAAGCGGCCCTTCAACGCGGGCGTGGTGTTGATCCGCAGCCAGGCCGGCGCGGTGTTGATCAGGATGTAGTCGACCCGCCCGGCCTGCAGCATCTCGAGCAGCACGCGGTCGGACTGGGCGCTGACCCGGCGGATGCGCGGGTCGCGCTGGAACTCGGTCGGGTAGGTGTAGCCCAGCGTGTAGCCGACGGAGCGACCCGCCAGGTCGGCCAGCCCGAGGCGATGGTCGCTGCCGCCGGCGCGGCCGAAGATCGCCAGTTCCTCGCGGAACATCGGCGTCGGGTGCCAGTGGTAGACGTCGCGGTTGTCGTCGACGATGGTCGCGTCGAAGCAGCCGGTGACCTGCCCTTCCTGCGCGAGAAACATGCAGCGGGCAAACGGCGCCGCCACGAAGCTGGCCGTGATGCCCTGGGTCGCGAAGGCCTCGCGCACGACGTCGACGGCGAATCCCTCCGGTTCGCCGTTGGCCCGGACCGAGGAATAGGGCGGCCAATCGTCCTCGGCCGCGAGCGTCACCGTCTCGCCCGCGCGCGCCGGCGCGGCAACCAGCAGCGCAGCGCCCGGAATGGCCGCGGCCAGCAGCACGGCGGCTGCGCTCGCGAGCACCCGCCGCAGCACCCGCCGCAGCCGGACCGGCGGCGCCGCAGAACTGGCGCACCCGCGGCGGCGTGACGGATCGAGGGCAGTTGCTGGATGCATCGTGAAACCTCTTTCGCGCTCTTGCCGGAACGTCTTGAGCACTTTTACCACTTTTTCGCCCTTTCCGGTGCACCAGCGCACCCATCCCGCGGGCGTCGGGAACAACCGTGCGCCGGCGGGTGCGGCGCGCTCGCCCTATCCTCCCGCCTCCGACGACCGACACGGGAGCCCCCTCGATGGCGCACGACACGCGGCAGCCGACGCCGCTGGAACAACGACTGAGCTACCCGCTGGGGGACGAACTGCCCGACCCCGGCCGGGCGCTCGATATCGCGCCCGGGGTGCGCTGGGTGCGCATGCCGCTGCCCTTCGCGCTCGACCACATCAACCTGTGGCTGCTGCGCGACCGAATCGACGGCGAGGACGGCTGGACCATCGTCGACTGCGGCATCGCCAACGACACCACGCGCGGGCTGTGGGAGGAGGTGTTCGCGCACGAGCTCGACGGCCTGCCGGTGCTGCGCGTGATCGTCACCCACATGCACCCGGACCACATCGGGCTGGCGGACTGGCTGACCACGCGCTGGTCGACACCGCAGCGCGACTGCCGGATGTGGATCAGCGCGACCGACTACAACGCCGCGCGCATCGCCAGCACCTCGACCACCGGCTTCGGCGGCGCCCGTTCGGCGGCCTTCATGGCCAGCCACGGTCTGACGGACCCGGCGGCGGTCGAGAAGATCAAGGCGCGCTCGAACTACTACGCCAGCATGGTGCCGACGGTGCCGCTGACCTTCCGCCGGCTGATGGACGGCCTGCGGGTGCGCATCGGCCGCCACGACTGGACCGGCCTGGCCGGTCACGGCCACGCGCCGGAACACATCTCGCTGCACGGCGCCGGGCTCGGGCTGCTGATCTCCGGCGACATGGTGCTGCCGCGCATCTCGACCAACGTCAGCGTGATCGACCAGGAGCCGGAGGCGGATTCGCTGTCGCTGTACCTGGGCTCGATCGCGCGCCTGCGTGCGTTGCCGGCCGACACGCTGGTGCTGCCGGCGCACGGCCGGCCGTTCCGCGGGCTGCA
Organism: Piscinibacter sp.; assembly: GCA_044223035.1. Classification (GTDB taxonomy): domain Bacteria; phylum Pseudomonadota; class Gammaproteobacteria; order Burkholderiales; family Burkholderiaceae_C; genus JBGAMJ01. The sequence continues at coordinate 17,766 of JBGAMJ010000102.1, read as the reverse complement.
CGAACGCGTCGACCAGTTGCATGCGCACCACGACGAGCGCTTCGCCGACGTGCTGCAGGCCTGCGCCGAGCGGCCGCAGAGCGCGGCCGAGCTGCTGCCGGTGCTGTTCCGCCGCCCGCTGGACCTGCACCAGACGACGTTCGCGATGGGCGAATCGATCGCCCACCTGAACGCGCTGTGGCTGTCCGGCCGGCTGCGGCGGCAGCGCGACGGCGACGGCGTGTACCGCTTCGCGCCCGCCTGAGGGATGGGCGGCCCGAGATCGCCCGAGGCGACGGACGAGCCCGGCCCGCGGCCGCTGGACGACGAGGTCGAGGTCTGGGATCCGCTGGTGCGGGTGTTCCACTGGTCGGTGGTCGCCTCGGTCGCGTCATCGTGGTTCACGGCCGACGACTTCCGCGCCGTGCACCGTGGCGTCGGCTATGCGGTGCTGGTGCTGATCGCGCTGCGAGTCGCCTGGGGCCTCGCCGGCGGGCGGCGCGCCGGGCATGCCCGTTTCGGGAGCTTCGTGCGCGGGCCCGGCGCGGTGTGGCGCTATGCGCGCGACGTGCTCACCGGGCGCGCGCCGCGCTACCTCGGCCACAACCCGCTGGGCGGCTGGATGGTGCTGGCGCTGATGGCTACGCTGGTCGCGATCGGCACCACCGGCTGGATGATGTCGCTCGATCGCTGGTGGGGCGAGGAATGGGTGCAGGAACTGCACGAGATGCTGGCCGATGGCCTGCTGGTGCTGGCCGGCCTGCACGTCAGCGGCGTCGTGGTGACCGGCATCGCGCACCGCGAGAACCTGGTCGCATCGATGCTGACCGGGCGCAAGCGCGCACCGGAGGCGGGTGACGTGGAATGAGCGGCGGCGCCCGTCCGCTCCATCCCGCCCGGCGGGACGGGCCGCAGCCCGAGGGTGCTCCGGTGAGCGGCCGCTCCGTCGCGCCCGGCTACGCCGTGTCGCGGTAGCCGCGGAACACGTCGCGCAGCGGCGCGGCGCGGCGCGGTTCGCCGCGCGACAGCGAGCGCTCGATCTCGCTCAGGTGGCGGCGCATCTCGGTGGCGGCGGCGGCGCCGCGGCCGCCTTCGATCACCGCCAGCAGCGTCTGGTGGCTGTGCGCCACGCACATCGGCTCGCCGGGCGCCTTGTACATCGCCATCAGCAGCGAGGTGGTCGGCAGCAATTCCTCCAGCAGGCGCACGAACACCGGGTTGCCGGCGCAGCGCGCGAGGCTCAGGTGGAATTCGCCGGAGAGCCGGATCGCCGCCTGCTTGTCGTGCGCCTGCGTGGCGGCGAGCTCGGCCTCGACCAGCGCGCGCAGCGCATCGACCTGCGCCGCTTCGAGCCGGCCGGCCAGGCGGCGCGCCACCTCGCATTCGACGACGCGGCGGGCATCGAACACATGCTCGCCGTCGCGCCGCGTCGGCTCGGGCACCTGCGCACCGCGGTGCGGGCGCAACTGCACCACGCCGTCCTGCGCCAGCCGTTGCAAGGCCTGCCGCACCAGCGTGCGCGAGACGGCGAAGGTGGCGGCCAGTTCCTCCTCGCGCAGGCGGGAACCGGGGGCGAGGCGGTGGTCGAGCACCGCGGCGTAGATCGCCTCGTAGATCGGGTCGGCGGCGCTGGCTGCGGGTGCGGGTGCGGGCGCGGGTGCGGGCCCAGGAGCGGGCGCGTGCACGGGACGCGCGTGCCGCGATTCGGCGGCACGCGCGCCGGTCATGTGCGGGCCCGGCGGCGGCGCAGCAGCTTCATCAGCAGCAGCGTGCCGCCCATCACCGCGAACGAGACCACCGTGGTCACGGTGCCGAGCGCGTAGATCGCCGGCGTGGTGACGGTGCTGGTCAGGCCCTGCAGCTCCAGCGGCAGCGTGTTGACGTCGCCGATCGCCTGCGAAGTGCGCGCGATCTCGTCCCAGCTCAGCGTGAAGCCGAACATGCCGACCCCCACCAGGCTGGGCGCGATCAGCGGCAGCACGACGTGGCGGAAGCTCTGCCACGGCGTGGCGCCGAGGTCGGATGCGGCCTCTTCGTAGGCCGGGTTGAAGCGGTTGAACACCGCCAGCATGATCAGCAGGCCGAACGGCAGCGTCCAGGTCAGGTGGGCGCCGAGCGCCGAGCTGTACAGGCCCATCGCGGTGCCGTAGTTCTCGAGCATGCCGCTCCAGCCCCAGTGCTCGAACAGCGTCTTCAGCGCGGTGTCGATCAGCCGGAACTGCAGCCCGATGCCGAGCGAGACCACGATCGACGGCATGATCAGGCTCGCCACCGAGGTGTAGAACAGCGTGCCGGAGCCGGCGAAGCGGCGCCGGAAGGCCAGCCCGGCGCCGAGCGAGAACAGCACCGTCAGCAGCATCACCACCGCGCCCAGGCCCACCGAGCGGCGGAAGGCGGCGGCGATGTCGACCACGCCCATGCCCTCCCAGAGCTTGGCGAACCAGTGCAGCGAGCTGCCGCGCATCGGGAAGGTCAGCCCGCCCTCGGGGCCCTGGAAGCTGAGCACGAAGATCGTCAGCATCGGGCCGTAGAGGAAGATCACGAAGGCGGCGAACACCGCCACCAGCGCCCAGTAGCTGGCGGGGCGGCGCTCGGCGCGGGAGGCCTTGGCGGGGGCGGCGGCGGCGGGGGTGGCTGGGATCGCGGCCATCACAGCTCCCGGCGGATGTCGACCAGCCGCGTCAGGCCCCAGATCATCATCAGCACCACCGCCAGCAGGATCACCGCGTTGGCCGCGGCCATCGGGAACTGCAGGTACGAGGTCTGCACCTGGATGATCTTGCCGACCGACGCGATCTGCTGCCCGCCCATCACGCCGATGGTGACGAAGTCGCCCATCACGATCGTGATCACGAAGATCGAGCCGATGATGATGCCGGTGCGCGACAGCGGGATCACCACGTTCCACACCGTCTGCCAGCCGCTCGCGCCGGAGTCGCGCGCGGCCTCGATCAGCGCGCGGTCGATGCGCATCATCGAGTTGAAGATCGGCACGATCATGAACATCGTGTACAGGTGCACGAAGGCCAGCACCACCGAGAAATCGGAGAACAGCAGCCACTCGACCGGCGAATCGACCAGCCCCGCCGCCTGCAGCCCCTGGTTGATCAGCCCGTTGCGGCCGAGCAGCGGCACCCACGAGATCATGCGGATGACGTTGCTGGTCCAGAAGGGCACGGTGCAGACGATGAACAGCAGCGTCTGCGCGCCCACCGACCGCACGTGGAAGGCGAGGAAATACGCCACCGCGAAGCCGATCACCAGCGTGATCGCCCACACCAGCGCGCAGAACTTCAGCGTCGACAGGTAGGTCTTGAGCGTGACGCAGAGGTCGCCCGCCTGCGCGCAGCCCTTGAACACGTCGACGTAGTTCTGCGGCGTGAAGGCCGGGATCAGCTCGTAGTCCGTCGCCTGCCAGAAGCTGACCGCCGCGACCAGCAGCAGCGGCAGCACCAGGAACACGACGAACACGAGCGTGAACGGCGTGGCCTGCAGCCACGCCGGGATCGAGCGCTGGGCGAACGGCTTCAAGGCGGGCCGGCGGCGCGGGGGTCAGGCGTCGGGGCGGGTCAGGCCGCCACGAACTCGTTCCACTTCTGGACCATGTAGGTGTTCTCGTCCATCAGCGCGTTCCAGCAGGCGATGCCGCCCATGCGCTGCTCGTAGCTGCCGCCGTCGCGCACCGCGCCGGCCTTCTGCAGCAGATCGCCGTTCGGGCTCTTGATGTCTTTCTCGGCCGGCTTGCCTTCCATCCAGTAGGCCCATTCGTAGGGCTCCATCTTGGCCTTGGCGGTCTCGAGCACGGCGCTGTAGTAGCCCTGGCGGTTCAGGTAGGCGCCGGCCCAGCCGTCGAGGAACCAGTTGATGAACTCGTAGACGCCGTCGGCCTTCTTGCCGCTCACCGTCTTGGGCACGCCGAAGCCGGCCGCCCAGGCGCGGTAGCCCTCCTTCAGCGGCTGGAAGGTGCAGGCGATGCCCTTGGTGCGCACCGCGGTCACCGCCGGCGACCACATCGACTGAATCACCACCTCGCCCGAGGCCATCAGGTTCACGCTCTCGTTGAAATCCTTCCAGAGCGCGCGGAACTGGCCGGCCTTCTTGGCCTCGATCAGCGTCTTGATCGTCAGGTCGATCTCGGCCTTGGTCATGTTGCCCTTGTCGGGGTACTTGTAGAGCCCCAGCGCCTCGACCACCATCGCCGCGTCCATGATGCCGATCGACGGAATGTTCAGGATCGCCGCCTTGCCCTTGAACTCCGGGTTCAGCAGTTCCTTCCAGCTCTCGATCGGGCGCTTGATCAGGTCGGGCCGGATGCCCAGCGTGTCGGCGTTGTAGACGGTCGGGATCAGCGTCATGAACTGCGTGGGCGCCGTCGCGAAGGTCTTCGAGTCGGGCTTCTCCAGGTACATCACCTTCTTCGGCGCGGTGCCCTGGTCGCCGACCTTCTTGCCCGCCACCTCGCCCTTGGTGAACAGCGTGGTGATCTTGTCGGCGTTCTTGATGCGCTTGGTGTCGATGCCCAGCAGGTTGCCGGTCGGGATGATCTTCTTGAGCGAGAAATACTCGGTGTCGATCAGGTCGAACGAGTTGGGCGCGGTGACGGCGCGCTTGGTCACGTCGTCGGTGGTCACCGGCACGTACTGGATCGTGATGCCGGTGTCGGCCTTGAACTTGTCGGCGATCGCCTTGTCCTGGTTCACCGCCGTGCCCAGGTAGCGCAGCGTCAGCTTCTCCTGCGCGTGCACCGCCGGGAACAGGCCGGCGGCGAGGATGCCGGCCGTGCCCTTGAGCAGCGTGCGGCGCTGCGGCTCCGGGGCGGGCCCGGCGGCGGTGGTCTCGGGGGCGTCGGGACGGTCGGCAACACGGTCGGTCATGGCGGTCTCCTCGGGGTGGGCGGCACGAAGGGCGGTGCCGGGAAATCGTGTGCGGGATGGAGCGGGTCGCGTGGGGTGGGCGTGCGGATGCGTGGGCGGGCGGCGCCTCAGGCCAGCGCGTGCGCCTCGGCCGGCGCCCACGACACGAACACGGTGTCGCCGGGCGCGAGCGGCGCTTCGTCGAAGGCGGCGTCGGGCACGGTGGCCGTCCACTGGGCGTCGGCGGCGTCGGCCGGGGCCAGGCTCACCTGCACGTAAGTGCCCTGGTATTCGACCGCGCGCACCGCGGCAGCGCGGGCCGAGCGCCCCACCTCGACCGGCGTGCGCTGCAGCCGCAGCCGGTCGGAGCGCACCGCCACCGCGCCGGACGGCGTGGCGATCACGTTGTGCGCTCCCATGAAGCGGGCGACGAATTCGGAGCGCGGCGCGTTGAACACCTCGCGCGGCGAGCCGGTCTGCTCGATGCGGCCGTGGTTCATCACCACCACCTGGTCGGCCAGCGCCATCGCCTCTTCCTGCGAGTGGGTGACGTGCACGAAGGTGAAGCCGAGCTCCTGCTGCCAGCGCTTGAGCTCGGCACGCATCTGCACGCGCAGGAAGGGGTCGAGCGCGGACAGCGGCTCGTCGAGCAGCAGCACGCGCGGCTCGGTCATCAGGGCGCGGGCCAGCGCCACCCGCTGTTGCTGGCCGCCGGACAGTTCGCTCGGCAGCCGCGCCTCGTAGGGCGTCATCGCGACCAGCTTCAGCAGTTCCCGGGCACGGGCGTGGCGCTCGCCCTCGGCGCGGCCTCGCATCTTCCAGCTGAAGGCCACGTTGTCGAGCACCGAGAGGTGCGGGAACAGCGCGTAGCTCTGGAACATCATCGCGGTGCCGCGCTCGGCGGCGCTGCGGTAGGTGATGTCGTTGCCGCCGAGCAGCACCTGGCCGGTCGACGCGAGTTCGTGGCCGGCGATCATGCGCAGCGTGGAGGTCTTGCCGCAGCCGGAGGGGCCGAGCAGGCAGCAGTAGCTGCCGGAGGGGATCGTCAGGTCGATGCCGTCGACGGCCACCGTGTCGCCATAGCGCTTGACGAGGGACCGGAGCTGCAGCGTGGAGTCGACACCCATGGCGCCCTCTGTATGCAAAGCATGTGCCAGTGACCGGGCTCGCCGATCCCGCAAAGAGCCGACCGGATGCCGCGCCGGTGCGCATCGACGCGCGCAGCGAGACGGCCGGCGCACCAGCGGCGAGATTTTGTCACGCGGAGCGCCCGTGTTTGGGGCGCTGCGGCGGGGCGGCAGCGGGCGCGCTCCTTGCTCGACCGGGGTGAGCTGCCTGACCGTCCTGTATACAACGGCGCGGAGTTCTCCGCGCGCGATGTTCCGCCGCCGGCGCTGTGCCATCGCGACATTGCGACATCGCGCCAGCACGCCAGCGCCGGATCAGTCCATCACCGGCAGCACCTGCGTGCGCAACGCGGCGCGCGACTGCTCGTAGTCCGGCATCACCGAACGCACCACGCCCCAGAAGCTCGGGCTGTGGTCCATGTGGCGCAGGTGCGCCAGTTCGTGCGCGACGACGTAGTCGATCGTCGGCAGCGCGAAATGCACCAGCCGCCAGTTCAGGCGGATCGAGCCGTCGGCGCTGGCGCTGCCCCAGCGCGTCTGCGCCGACGACAGCGAGATCCGCCGCACGCGCACACCGAGTTGCGCCGAGAAATGCGCGCAGCGTTCCTCGAACACGCGGCGTGCCTGGCGTTGCAGCCAGCCTTGCACCGCGTCGCGGATGCGCTCGGGCGCGGCATCCGCCGGCAGGCCGAGGTGCAGCCGCCAGCGTGGGCCGTCGTCCGCCGCCGCGCGCTCGCGCAGCACCGCGCCGGGGCTCGCGGCGTCGATCACCACCTCGATCCCTGCGCCGAGGAAGGGCAGCCGCACGCCGTCCCGCCAGTCGACGCGCGCGGCCTGCAGCCGGCGCTGGCGCTCGCCCTGCTCGTGCAGCTTGCGCAGGATCCACGCCGCCTTGCCGCGCAGCGCCTCCTCGACCTCGCCCAGGCCGACCCAGCGCGGCGCGCTGACGCTCAGCCCGTCGGCGGCGACCACGAAGCCGATGCTGCGCCGGCGCGCGCGCTTGAGCGCGTAGCCGACCAGGTGCGGCCCGAGGTGGATCTCGCGCGTCGCCTGCGGATGCCGGAAGCTGACCGGTGCCAGCGCCGGCTCGGGTGCGGGCCGGCCGCCGGACGCGCGGTGGGATTGGTTCGAGGGGGCGTCGATGGCGGTGTTCACGGCGTTCACGGCGGTCGGCGCGGCAGGCGGAGCGGGGGCCGGCGCGGTGGTCTGGTCTATGTTCTGGCTTGCGGCCTGGTCTGCCGCCTGGTCGGCCGCCGGGATGGCCATCCAGGCGGCGACCGCGGCGCCGTTCGCGGACCCGTCGGCGGCATCAACCCCGCCGTGACGCTGGAACGAGGCCGCTGCGCATGTCGAACAGGGCCATTTGCGGCCCCGCCTGGAGCGGCCTGGGGACGGCGCGTCGGCATCGGCGGCGGCGTCCCGGGTCGTCGGATCGGGCGAGTGCGGGGCGGGTCAGGCGCGGTCACGCGCGCTTCGCGCCTGCGGCGCCGGCCGCGGACGGAACGCCCGCGTCGGCATACGCCTCGGGGTCCAGCCGCCGCATCTCCGCCTCGATCCAGGTCTCGACCTCCTTCAGCAGGTCGTTCGGCCGGCGCCCGGTGGTCGGGATCAGCGGCCTGATCGACACGTCGATCACACCCGGCCGCAGCAGGAAGGACTTGCGCGGCCAGCAGCGCGCCGAGGTCACCGCGATCGGCAGCACCGGCGCGCCGGCGGCGACGTTGCCGCGTGCCGCCGCCCTTGTATTCGCCCTGGCTGTCGTTCGGTGCGCGTGCCTTCCGGGAACATGATCACCCAGTTGCCGTGGGCCATGTGCCGGCGGCCCTGCTCGGACACGCGATTCCAGGCCTCGGTGCGGCGCGAGCGGTCGATGTGACCCATGTCCAGCCGGGCCATCGACCAGCCGAAGAACGGGATGTAGAGCAGCTCGCGCTTGAACACGTAGCTCAGCGGATGCGGCATCAGGCACGGGAACGCGAAGGTCTCCCAGGTCGACTGGTGCTTGGGCAGCAGCACGACCGCGCCGGCGCGGTCGGCCGCCTCCAGGTTCTCGCGGCCGATCACGCGGTGGCGCACGCCGCAGAAGATGCGCGCGCCGAACACCGCCAGCCGCAGCCAGCCGGCGCACAGCCAGTACAGCGGCGCGCCGCGCACGAAGATCGACATCACCAGCACCGCGCTGGCCCACGGGATCACCGTCACGACCAGCCACAGCACGAACAGCGCAGAGCGCAGGCCCCACAGGATCTTCTGCATCGCGGCGTGCGTCCCGGGCGTGGTGGTGTCGGTCAATTGAGGTGGCCGAAGCCGGAGTCGACTTCGCCGGTCAGCCCGCGCAGCCGGCGTTCGTTCTGGACCATCCACTCGGCGAACGCCGACAGGTCGTCGTGGATCCGGGTGCCGGGCACCTTCTCGAGCGCGTTCTTCTCGGCGTCGGGCAGCGCACCCTTGCCCGTGCGCACCATGTGGGTCGGGCAACCGGCCGCGGCGCCGGCCTGCAGGTCGCGCAGCGCGTCGCCGACCACCGGCACGTGGGCCAGGTCGACGCCGTAGCGCTCGGCGATCAGCTTCATCAGCCCGGGCAGCGGCTTGCGGCAGTCGCACTCGTCGGCCGGCGCGTGCGGGCAGAAGAACACGGCGTCGATGCGCCCGCCCTGCTTGGCCAGCAGCTGGTTCATCTTCAGGTGCATCGCGTTCAGCGTGGCCATGTCGAACAGGCCGCGGCCGAGGCCCGACTGGTTGGTCGCGACCACCGTGTGCCAGCCGGCGTGGTTCAGGCGCGCGATGGCCTCGAGCGAACCCGGCAGCGGGTTCCATTCGTCGGCGGACTTGACGTAGTCGTCGCGGTCCTCGTTGATCGTGCCGTCGCGGTCGAGGATGATCAGCTTCATCGTCATGGTGGGCACTTTCACGCCGCCAGCCGCGACAGGTCGGCCACGCGGTTCATCGCGGCGTGCAGTGTCGCCAGCAGGCCGAGGCGGTTGCGGCGCAGCGCCGGATCGTCGGCGTTGACCATCACCGCATCGAAGAACGCGTCGACCGGCGCCTTCAGCGCGGCCAGCGCCTGCAGCGAGGCGGTGTGGTCGCCGGCCTCGAAGCGCGCGCCGGCCAGCGGCCCGATGCGCGCCAGCGCCTCGTGCAGCGCCGCCTCGGCCGGCTCGCGCAGCAGCGCGGAATCGACCGCCGGCCGCACCGGCTCCTCGGCCTTCTTCAGGATGTTGCCGACGCGCTTGTTGGCCGCCGCCAGCGCCGGCGCCTCCGGCAGCGACGCGAAGGCGCGCACCGCCGCCAGCCGCGGCAGCACCTCGGACAGCCGCTGCGGGCGCAGCGCCAGCACCGCGTCGACTTCCTGCGCGCGGTAGCCCTGCTCGCGCAGGCTGCCGGCGAGGCGCTCGTGGATGAAGTCGAGCAGCGCGGCCGACGGATCCTGGATGCGCGTGCCGAACACCGGCACGGCCAGCGCCAGCAGCGCGTCGAGGTCGAGCGCCAGCGCCGGGTCGGACAGCATGCGGATCACGCCCAGCGCGTGGCGGCGCAGCGCGAACGGGTCCTTGTCGCCGGTCGGCACCTGGCCGATGCCGAACAGGCCGACCAGCGTCTCCAGCTTGTCGGCCAGCGCCAGCACGGTGCCGGCGGTGTTGCGCGGCAGCGCGTCGCCGGCGAAGCGCGGACGGTAATGGTCCTCGATCGCGATAGCCACCGCCTCGGGCTCGCCGTCGTGGCGGGCGTAGTAGCCGCCCATCACGCCCTGCAGTTCGGGGAACTCGCCGACCATGTCGGTCAGCAGGTCGGCCTTGGCGAGCAGCGCGGCGCGCCCGGCCTCGGCCGCCAGCGGCTCGCCGCCCAGGCGCTGGCCGATCGCCTGCGCGATCCCGCGCACCCGCGCGCTGCGCTCGCCCTGGCTGCCGAGCTTGTGGTGGTAGACGACCTTGTCGAGCCCCGGCACGCGCGATTCGAGCGTGCGCTTGCGGTCCTGGTCGAAGAAGAACTTCGCATCGGCCAGCCGCGGGCGCACGACGCGCTCGTTGCCCTCGATGACCCGCCCTGCGGGTCGGCTGGCGGATGTTGCTGACGACGAGGAAGCGGTCGGTCAGGCGGCCCGCCGCGTCGAGCAGCGGGAAGTACTTCTGGTTCGCCTTCATCGTGAGGATCAGGCACTCGGGCGGCACCGCAAGGAATTCGGGCTCGAAGCGGCAGGCCAGCACATTGGGCCGCTCCACGAGCGCGGTCACCTCGTCGAGCAAGGCCTCGTCGTCGATCGGCACCAGGTGCAGCTCGCTCGCGGCGCGCTGCAGCTGGCGCACGACTTCGGCGCGGCGTCGAAACCGGCGATCACGGCGCCCTCGTCCAGCAACTGCGCGGCGTAGTGGTCGGCGTCGCGGATCTCGACGGCGGCGCGCGCCGCCTCGAAGCGGTGGCCGTGCGTCGTGCGGCCGGCCGCCAGGCCGAGCAGCGTGACCGGCACCACCGTGTCGCCGTGCAGCGCAAACCAGCCCGCGCGCCGGGCGCACGAAGTGCACGCTCGACCAGCCGTCGGCGAGCTGGTAGCTCATCACCTTCGGTATCGGCAGCTTCGCGAGCGCCTCGTCGAGCGCCTTCTGCAGGCCTTCGGCCAGCGTGACGCCGGGCGCGACGCTGTCGAGGAACAGCGCCTCGGCCTTGCCGTCGGGCCGGCGCTGCAGGCGCGGCAGCGCCGAGGCATCGGCGCCCAGCGCGGCCAGTTTCTTCAGCAGCGCCGGCGTCGGCTGGCCCTGCGCATCCAGCGCCACCGCCACCGGCATCAGCTTCTGCGACAGCGCGCGGTCGGCCGCCTGCGCGCGCACCGCGCCCAGGTGCACCGCCAGCCGGCGCGGCGACGCGAACGGCGTGACGGCGGCATCGGCATCGGCGAGCCCCTGCGCCCGCAGGCCGTCGGCAACGCCCTGCGCGAACGCAACGCCCAGCTTCTTCAGCGCCTTCGGCGGCAGCTCCTCGACGAACAGCTCCACCAGCAGATTACGTGCGGTCATGACAGCCCCTCGTCCGACGGCTGCGTCGGCCGATCCCCCGAGGGGATATGGGCCGGCTTGGAGCGGCCGGGCGCTCGGCCCGCAGACAGGTTGACACCGGATGTCCCATGGCTCAGGCCGCCTTCTTGTCGAGTTGCGCGGATCACCTCGTCGGCCCAGGGCCTTCGGTGCCATCGGGAAGCCGAGGCGTGCGCGACTGTCGAGGTAGCTCTTCGCGACCGAACGGGCGAGGTTGCGGATGCGGCCGATGTAGGCGGCGCGCTCGGTCACGCTGATCGCGCCGCGCGCGTCGAGCAGGTTGAAGGTGTGCGCCGCCTTCAGGAGCTGCTCGTAGGCCGGCAGCGCGAGCTGCTGCGCCATCAGGTGCTGCGACTGCGCCTCGTGCGTAGCGCGGGCGTGCAGCAGGAAGCCCACGTCGCTGTGCTCGAAGTTGTAGGTGCTCTGCTCGATCTCGTTCTGCAGGTAGACGTCGCCGTAGCTCAGCGTGTCGGTCCATTTCAGCTGGTAGACGTTGTCGACGCCCTGCAGGTACATCGCCAGCCGCTCCAGCCCGTACGTGATCTCGCCGGTGATCGGCTTGCAGTCGATGCCGCCGACCTGCTGGAAATAGGTGAACTGCGTCACTTCCATGCCGTTCAGCCAGACCTCCCAGCCCAGGCCCCAGCAGCCGAGCGTCGGGTTCTCCCAATCGTCTTCCACGAAGCGGATGTCGTTGACGGTCAGGTCGAAGCCCAGCGCCTGCAGCGAACCCAGGTACAGCTCCAGGATGTCGCTGGGAGCCGGCTTCAGCACCACCTGGTACTGGTAGTAGTGCTGCAGCCGGTTCGGGTTCTGGCCGTAGCGGCCGTCCTGGGCGGCGGCTGGGCTGCACGTAGGCGGCCTTCCACGGCTCGGGGCCGAGCGCGCGCAGGAAGGTCGCGGTGTGGCTGGTGCCGGCGCCGACCTCCATGTCGTAGGGCTGCAGCAGCGCGCAGCCCTGGCGGTCCCAGTAGTCTTGCAGGCGCAGGATGATTTGCTGGAAGGTCAGCATGGGGCGTGGCACGGTGGAGCCGGCGCGCGTCGGGCAGCGCCGCGCCGGCGAAACCGCGGATTTTACGGGGCGGGGTCCACGCCGCCGGCGGCGATGTTCAGCGTGGCGCGCCGGCCCGTCAGGCGGGCAGGCGCGCGCTGTTGATCCAGCGCCGGACTGGCGACTCGAAGAGCCGGAACGACAGGCTGGCGAACACCAGCACCGCGACGCAGGCGAGCAGCACGCCCAGGCCTTCGCTGCCGGTGCGCGCTTCCACGGCACGCTGCACGGTGTACATGATCATCCCGTGGAACAGGTACATGCCGTACGACACCTTGCCGATCTCGACCGGGAGCGGGTGGTTCAGCAGCCGGGTGAGCGCGCCGCCGCCTTGCGCGGCCTGCACCGTCAGCGGGATCAGCAGGCCGACCATCAGCGGCTCCACCATGTAGCCGAATCCGAACTTGTAGGCCACGCTGGCCGCGTCGGCCTTGGCCGACGCATACAGCCCGGCCACCAGCAGCAGGCCGATCCACGGCGCCACGCGGTGGCGGCAGAGCGCGTCGATGCGCGCGCGCCAGTCCGGCATGCGCAGCAGCACCGCCACCAGGCAGCCGACCGCCAGGTGGTCCATGCGGGTGTCGAGCGCCCGGTAGAGGTAATCCTCCGAAACGCCGGCGGCCGTCAGGCCCCAACGCCAGCACCACACCAGCAGGACCACGAAGACCAGCGCCCGCGCCAGCCCGATGCCCCGGGCCGCCAGCGCACCCAGCGCGAGCGGCCAGATCACGTAGAACTGCTCCTCGACCGCCAGCGACCAGCAATGCGCGACGATGTTCGTCTGCGCACCGGTGAAGGCCTGGTAGTAGTTGATGACGTAGAACACCGCCGAGCCGGCCGCCGCCCAGGGCACCGGCTTGCCACGCACCAGCAGGATGGCGGTCGCCAGCCCGAGGTACAGGAAGAACACCGGCATCAGCCGGGCGACGCGGCGGCGGTAGAACTCGACGTACGCGATTCGGCCGCGGCGCTCGCATTCGGCGAGCAGCAGCGAGGTGATCAGGAAGCCGGAGATCACGAAGAAGATCTCGACGCCCAGGCTCGCCAGCCCGCCGACGACGTGGCGCAGACCGCCTTCGCCGCCCTCGGCCGCGTGCTCCAGCATCACCAGCAGGATCGAGACGGCGCGCAGGAAGTCGAGGCCGCCGATGCGTGGGGCGGACACTGCATCGTGCACCGGCACGGACAGCGGGCCCGCCGGGCGGTGGGAGACGGCTGTCAAGCCGCGGTACCGCAATGGCCGGCACGCCGCGCGTGGCGTTTGCCGCGGCAGGTCCGGTCGTCGGGCAGGCGTGCGATGGCGTCCCGGTATGGCTGCATGGAAGGGGCCCATTGACGCCCGCGGCGAGCGCCGCGGTGCGGAGGCCGATTCTACGGGGCGGGGCCGGGGCGCCTCGTCGCCACCACCGCGGCGACCACGAGCAGCGCCAGCAGCGCCGGCGCCCAAAGCCCGAAGCGCGCCGACCAGCGCGCGAACGGCGTCAGGCCGCGCCGGCCTTCGACGCGGCCCTCGAGCACGCCGCGGGTGTGCGGCGCCAGCGAGAACGTCACCTGGCCACGATGATCGATCACCGCGGTGGCGCCGGTGTTGGTGGCGCGCAGCATCGGCCGCTGGAACTCCAGCGCGCGCAGCCGCGAGATGTTCAGGTGCTGCGGCACCGCGATCGTGTCGCCGAACCAGCCGATGTTGCTGAGGTTGGCGAAGATCGTCGGCGCCGCGTCGGGGTCGCTGTCCGCACCGGCGAAGCGCGCCGCCAGTTCCTCGCCGAACAGATCCTCGTAACAGATGTTGGGCGCGATGCGCTCGCCGCGCACCGCGAACGACGGCGCCGCCAGCGGGCCGCGGTTGAAGTCGCCCAGCGGGATGTCCATCATCTGCGTGAACCAGCGGAAGCCGGTCGGGATGAATTCGCCGAACGGCACGAGGTGGTGCTTCGCGTAGCGGTATTCGACCGCGCCGCCGGGGCCGAGGCCCACGGCCGAGTTGGTGTAGCCCTCCTCGTCGTTGCCGAGCGGCACGCCGAACAGCGCGTGCGTGGCGCCGGTGGCGAAATGCTGCGTCAGGCCGGGCCAGAAATCCGGCGGCAGCTGCTGCGGCAGGAAAGGGATCGCCGTCTCCGGGGCTACGACCAGGTCGCTGCGCGCCTCGAGCAGCGCGCCCAGGTGCCATTGCAGCGCCGCCGCCTGGTGCTCGGATGCGAACTTCTCGTCCTGCGGGATGTTGCCCTGCAGCAGGCTGACGGTCAGCGTGCCGGTCGGCCGGGTGAAGTCGGGCGCCGGCGCGGCCGCCAGCGCGGCCAGAACGATGGCCGCCAACGCCACGACGGCGAAACGGCGCGCCCCCGATGCGCCGCGCCACGAGAACACCGCCGCGGCCGACAGCCCCGCGCCCACCGCGCCGATGCCGTAGACGCCGACCCACGGCGCCAGCCGGGCCAGCGGCGCGTCGACCTGCGCATAGCCCGACGCCACCCACGGGAAGCCGGTGAAGATCGCCGCGCGGGCCAGTTCCGCCAGCATCCAGACTGCGGCGAACAGCAGCGCATCGGCCGCCGGCCGTCCGTGGCGCCCGCGCGCGAACGCGGCCATCGCTGCCGCCAGGTACAGCGACAGCACGCCGCTGAGCGCCGCCACCGCCAGCGCCGCCATCCATGCCGGCAGCCCGCCGTAGCGATGCATGCTGATGAACAGCCACCAGGTGCCGGCGGCCAGCCAGGCGCTGCCGTAGACGAGGCCGAGCGCGGCCGCGCGCCGCGGCGTGGCGGCGCCAACCCGGTCGGCCAGCCAGGCGGTGGTCAGCAGCGGCAGCCACCACGCAGCGGTGTGCACGAACGCGATCGTCTGCAACCCGCCGAGTGCGGCGGCGAACACGAGTTCGGCGATGCTGGACTGGCGCAGCGCGGCCAGCAGCGCGGATCGGGCGTCGCGCATCGGCGGCGTCAGGGCGGCTGGCGAGGGCGCGGGGGAATCGGAAGCGCAGTGCGGCGGCGATCGACCGGCGCGCTCAGGCGCCGTCGGTACCGAGCGCCTCTTCCGGCGCCGGCGTCACCTTGAACCAGCGCACCGCGCCGCCGCGCGTCAGCATCACGTTGAACATCAGGCCGCCGAGCGTCACCGATTCGCCGCGCCGCGGCACGCGGCCGAGTTCCTGTGCGACCAGGCCGCCGATGGTGTCGAACACGTCGTGCGGCAATTCGACCGAAAACGCCTCGTTGACGGCGGTGATCGTCGCGTCGCCGGCGACGCGGTGGCTGCCGTCGGCCAGCGTGTAGACGCTGCTCTCGCCGTCCTTGTCGTCGAATTCGTCCTCGATCTCGCCGACGATTTCCTCCAGCACGTCCTCGATGGTCAGCAGGCCGGCGGTGCTGCCGAATTCGTCGATGACGATCGCCAGGTGGTTGCGGTTGGAGCGAAAGTCCCGCAGCAACTCGTTCAGGCCCTTCGATTCGGGCACGAACACGGCCGGGCGCAGCAGGATGCGCAGGTTCAGCTCGGGTGCCCGCTGCAGCTTCAGCAGGTCCTTCGCCATCAGGATGCCGATGATGTTCTCGCGCGAGCCCTCGTACACCGGGAAGCGCGAATGCGCGGTGTCGATCACGACGTGCAGCAGGTCGTCGTAGGGCGCGTCGATGTCCAGCAGGTCCATGCGCGGCGCGGCGACCATCACGTCGCCGGCCGAGAGATCGGCCATGCGGATCACGCCCTCCAGCATCATCCGCGACTCGGGAGCGATCAGCTCCTTGTCCTCGGCGTCGGCCAGCGACTCGATCAGCTCGTCGCGCGAATCGACGCCCGGCGACACGAATTCGACCAGCCGCTGGAACAGATTGCGCTTTTCGTTGAGGTGAGCCGATTTGTCGGCGCCACGGTGGCGGCCGGAATGACCGGGACGAGGGTCGGACATCGCGCCGAGGCGAAGAGTCGATAGGGGGGCGAGCTTACCCGAATGCGGATTGACGGTTGTGCTAGCTTGAATGGCGGTGCGGCGCCACCATATCCGACCCCTTGTGCCGTGGACAGTGCGAAGCGGCCGCGCAGCCAACAGGAAACCTCCACCATGTCCCTCATCCCCGCCACCATCCTCACCGGCTTTCTCGGGTCGGGCAAGACCACGCTGCTCAAGCGCGTGCTGACCGAAGCGCACGGGCAGAAGATCGCCGTGATCGAGAACGAGTTCGGCGACGAGAACATCGACAACGAGATCCTGGTGCAGGACTCGCAGGAACAGATCATCCAGCTCAACAACGGCTGCGTCTGCTGCACGATCCGCGAGGACCTGCGCAGCACGCTGGCCGACCTGGCCGAGAAGAAGCGCAAGGGCGAACTCGACTTCGACCGCGTCGTGATCGAGACCACCGGCCTGGCCGATCCCGGCCCGGTCGCCCAGACCTTCTTCATGGACGACGAGATCGCCGAGACCTACCTGCTCGACTCGGTGCTGACGCTGGTCGACGCCAAGCACGGCGACAGCCAGCTCGACCTGCGCCAGGAGGCGCGCCGGCAGATCGGCTTCGCCGACCAGATCTTCATCAGCAAGTCCGAGCTGGTGGATGCCGACACGCTGGGCGCGCTCGGCCACCGCATCAAGCACATGAACCCGCGCGCGCCGCAGCGCCAGGTGCACTTCGGCGAGGTGCCGATCGCCGAGGTGTTCGACCTGCGCGGCTTCAACCTGAACGCCAAGCTCGACATCGACCCCGACTTCCTGAAGGCCGACGACCACGACCACCACGGGCACGATCACGATCACGACCACCACGGTCATGACCACGAGCACGGCGAGCACTGCGACCATCCGCACCACCACGCGCACGACGACGACGTGAAGTCCTTCGTCTTCCGCTCCGACCGGGCATTCAACCCGTCGAAGCTCGAGGACTTCCTCGGTTCCGTGGTGCAGGTGTACGGCCCGAAGATGCTGCGCTACAAGGGCGTTCTGAACATGAAGGGCAGCGACCGCAAGGTGGTGTTCCAGGGCGTGCACCAGCTGATGGGCAGCGATCTGGGGCCGAAATGGGCGCCGGGCGAGAAGAAGACGAGCAAGATGGTGTTCATCGGCATCGACCTGCCGCGCGACGTTCTCGAACAAGGGCTCGCCCAGTGCCTGGTCTGACGATCCTGCCGGCAACCGGCTGCGGGGCCGGTCCGCTGCGTGTGAAGGCTGGAAATCCACCGCTTTTCGTGCTATCAGGCCCCCGCTGCAACGTGGATACAATCCGCGGCGCCTCAAATGGGGCCCGCCACGGGCGACCCCCCGCCCGTGGCCCCGTCCCGCGGCCGATGCGAGGAGACTGACGTGAGCAAAACCCCGGTCAAGCACCCCACCCCGAGCCAGCCCGGCGCCAAGGCGCAGGCGGCGGGCGGCGTCGCGAAGGGCTCGGTCGGCGTCACCACCGCACCGCCCGCCTCCAGTTCCCGCTTCGCGGACCGCTTCGCGCCGCCGCGGCCCCCGACCCGACAGATGAATCAAGTAGCCGTCGACGCACCCAAGCCTTCGCACAAGGCCGATCCGAAGCTCGCCAACGCCTGGAAGACCAAGGCGGGCCGCGAGCTGACCGAAGAAGAGCTGTTCGCGATGCCCGACAGCGAGTACATGAACGAGAAGCAGCTCGAATTCTTCCGCGCCCGGTTGCAGGCGCTGAATGACGACCTGCTGAGCAACGCCGGCGAAACCACCGAGCACCTGCGCGAGGACACCTCGATCGTCCCCGACCCGGCCGACCGCGCCA
>JBGAMJ010000101.1:0-19587 GCA_044223035.1 Piscinibacter sp. | reverse complement strand
CGGCCAGATGGGCATGGGCGCCGTGCCCGACGCACCGCACCTGGCCGGCCAGCCGCAGACCTACCTGGTCGCGCAGCTCAAGGCCTTCCGCAGCGGTGCACGCCAGCACGAAGTGATGTCGGTGATCGCCAAGCCCTTGAGCGACGTCGACATCGCCGACCTCGCAGCGTGGTATGCCTCGCTCGAGATCGAGGTCAAGCCCCGATAGAAGTCCCGAGTCAAAACACAGAAAACCATGAGCCGGCCCGCCCGGCGCATGGCCTAGCCTTGCGGGCTCCACGCATCTCCTGCCGGCCCCGCACACCATGAACCCACGTCTCGCCCTCTGTGCCACGGCCGCCGCCGTGGCATCGGCCTTTCCGGCGCACGCCCAGACCGCCGACGCGGTCACGCTCGACCCGGTCGTCGTCAGTGCCGAGCGCACGCCCCAGCCGAGCTTCGACGCGCCGGCCTCGGTCAGCGCGATCACGCGCAGCACGATCGAGACCGCCGGCCCGCAGGTCAACGCCTCCGAGGTGCTGAACCGCGTGCCCGGCATCAGCGTGCTGAACCGCCAGAACTACGCCCAGGACCTGCAGCTGTCGATCCGCGGCTTCGGCGCGCGCTCGACCTTCGGCATCCGCGGCGTGCGGCTGATCGTCGACGGCATCCCGGCGACGATGCCCGACGGCCAGGGCCAGGCCTCGACGATCTCGCTCGCGTCGGCCGGCCGCATCGAGGTGCTGCGCGGCCCGCTGGCGCAGCTCTACGGCAACGCCGCCGGCGGCGTCGTGCAGGTGTTCACCGAGGACGACGCGCTGCAGCCCACCGCGACGGCGACGCTCGCCGGCGGCCCCTACGGCCTGGTCAAGCTCGGCGCCAAGTTCAGCCGCAGCTTCGACACCGCCGGCGGCGGCCAGGGCCTGACGATCGATGCCTCCCAGTTCCAGACCGACGGCTACCGCCAGCACAGCGAGGCGCGCCGCGGCCAGCTCAACGGCCGCTGGCAGGCGAACTTCGGGCCCGACACGCATGTGTCGCTGGTGCTGAACGCGCTCGAACAGCCGATCTCGCTCGACCCGCTCGGGCTGACCCGCGCCCAATGGCAGGCCGATCCCAAGCAGGCGGTGCCGCTCGCCTTCCAGCAGGACGCGCGCAAGAGCGTGCGCCAGCAGCAGCTCGGCGGCGTGCTCGAGCAGCGCCTCGGTCCGGACACCGCGCTCACCGCGCGGCTGTACGCCGGCGAGCGCAGCCTCGACAACGCGCTGTCGACCCCGCTGGCCGCGCAGGCCGCGCCGACGTCTGCCGGCGGCATCGTGCAGTTCGAGCGCGCCTACGCCGGCGCCGGGCTGCAGCTCGCGCACAGCGTGCCGCTCGGCGAGGGCCGCGCGCTGCGGCTGACGGCCGGCGTCGAATACGACCGCATGCGCGAGGACCGGCAGGGCTACATCAACGACGGCGGCAGCGCCGGCGCACTCAAGCGCGACGAGCGCAACACCGTCGAGAACCGCGACGTCTACGCCCAGGCCGGCTGGGACCTGACGCCGCAGTGGACGGTGACCGGCGGCGTGCGTTCGAGCCGGGTGCGCTTCCGCTCGGCGGACCATTTCATCGCCCGCGGCAACCCGGACGACAGCGGCGGCGTCGACTACGACGCCACCAACCCGGTGCTCGGCATCGCCTTCCGCGCCACCCCGCAGCTCAACCTGTACGCCAACGTCGGCCGCGGCTTCGAGACGCCCACCTTCACCGAGCTGGCCTACCGCCCCGTCGGCAGCGGCCTGAACACCGACCTGCACGCCTCGCGCAGCCGGCACGCCGAGATCGGCGCCAAGTGGAAGCTCGCGCCGGCACACCGCGTCGACCTGGCGCTGTTCGACATCGCCACGAAGGACGAGATCGTCGTCGACACCAACAACGGCGGCCGCTCGACCTTCAAGAACGCCGGCCGCACCACGCGCCGCGGCATCGAGCTGTCCTACGTCGGCCAGTGCACCGACAGCCTGCGCGCCACGCTCACGCTGACGGCGCTGCGCGCCCGCTTCGACGAGGCCTTCGTCAGCGGCAGCGGCGCCGCGGCGGTGCCGGTCCCGGCCGGCAACCGCCTGCCCGGCACGCCCGACCGCAACCTCTACGCCGAGCTGGCCTGGGCGCCGCCGGCCGCCTGGGGTGGCTTCAACGCGGCGCTGGAGCTGGTCCACACCGGCAAGCTGTACGTCGACGACGCCAACAGCGACGCCGCGCCCGCCGCCACCGTCGTCAACCTGCGCGCCGGGCTGGCGCAGCAGTTCGGCGGCTGGCGCTTCACCGAGCTGCTGCGCGTCGACAACGCGGGCGACCGCGGCTATGCCGGCTCGGTGATCGTCAACGACGCGAACCGCCGCTTCTTCGAGCCGGCGCTGCCGCGCAACTGGCTGCTGGCGGTGTCGGCGCGCTACGAGTTCCGCTGAGCGGCCGCACACGGCCGCTCACGGCCGCTCCGAAGCGGCCGCAGGCCGAGGGTGCCCCCGTGTGGGCCCGGGCCGGGCGGCCCTTGTAAGCTGCGCCAGCGCCCCCACGACAGAGGCCGGTCCCACACGGAGAAACCCATGAGCTCGAAGATCGACACCATCACGCTCGGCGGCGGCTGCTTCTGGTGCGTGGAGGCCGTGTACGAACGCGTGCGCGGCGTCACCGCGGTCGAATCCGGCTACTGCAACGGCCACGTCCTGCGGCCGAGCTACGAGCAGGTCTGCGGCGGCGACACCGGCCATGCCGAGGTGGTGCGCGTGAGCTTCGACACCGCCGAGATCAGCCTGCGCGAGGTGCTCGAGATCTTCTTCGTCGTGCACGACCCGACCACGCTCAACCGCCAGGGCAACGACGCCGGCACGCAGTACCGCTCGGGCATCTACTTCCACGACGCCGAACAGGAGGCGGTGGCGCGCGAGGTGCTGGCCGAGGTCGACGCCCACCATCGCGGGCGCGTCGTCACCGAGCTGCTGCCGGAGCAGAACTACTCGCGCGCCGAGGATTACCACCAGCACTACTTCGCGAACCATCCGAACCAGGGCTACTGCGCGTTCGTCGTGGCGCCCAAGGTGGAGAAGTTCCGCAAGACGTTTGCGAGCCGGGTGAAGGCGGGCTGAGCTTCCGTTGCGCCGGTCTGAGCGGCAAGAACACTTGCGAGCAGGTTGCCGCAGGGCCGGCCGCTAAACTGGCTGGTGTGCCCGGCCCCAGCGGCCGGCGCGCCGACGAGGTGACCCGCTGCATGGAAGATGTTTGGCGCCACGCGCCGTGTCCGGCTCTGCGGATCTTCGAATCCGGCGAGACCTCGCGCTGGGAGCTGAACGACGCCGCGCGGGGCTGGTCCGTGGCCTCGGGCATCGCCGACCCGGTCTGGGAGCGCCTGGTGCAAGGCCGGGCGTCCGGCGCCGGCGGCCCGCCGCCCGGCGAACGCCTTCGGGTGGGCGACGCCGCCTGGGCCCGCTGCTGCCGCATCGTGCTGCCCGACGGCGAGTTGTGGTGGCTGGTGTTCGACGCAGGGGAGCCGGCGGCGCTCCGATCGCCACCGGGCATCGTCTCGCCCGCCCTCCCGGCTGCGCAACCCGCGCTGCCGGCCGCCGTGCTCGCGCTGGAATGGGCGCTGGACCGCGCCGACGTCTCCACCTGGCGCATCGACCTGGACACTGCACGCGTGCACGGCAACGCTGCCTGGCATCGCCACACCGGCTTCGCCCCCGATCCGGCCGGCGTGCCGCTCGAGGCGGTGCGCCAGACCGTCCACCCCGACGATCGCGAGGCCGTGCTGCGGGCCGCGCGCGAGGCGATGGAAGGCGATCGCGTGATCGACATCGTCGCCCGCTACCAGCGCACGGAAGGCGGCTGGCGCACGCTGCTGACGCGGCGCGTCGGACACCGCGACGACAGCGGCCGGGTGCGCTCGCTGCTCGGCGTCTCGCTGGACGTGAGCCGGCTGGCCGACGAGCGTGCGCGGGCGCTGCTGCTGCGCGAGCGCATGGAGATGATGACCGACGCGGTCGGGCTCGGCCTGTGGAGCCGCGACGTGGCGAAGGGCCGGCTGGAATGGAACGACGGCATGTACCGGCTGTACGCCCGCGATCCTGCCGACGGCCCGCCGACGCCCGACGAATGGTTCGAACGCCATGTGCACCCTCTCGACCGCGAGCGGCTGCGCCAGGGTCAGGATCGCGCCGAGGCCGACTGGGTGCCGAACATCGAATCGGAATTCCGCACCTGCTGGCCCGACGGCCAGGTGCGCTGGATCCACGCCTGGTCGCGCCGCGAGACGCGCGACGGCGTGCGCCTGACCTTCGGCGTGCACATCGACGTGACCGAGCGCCGCAGCGCCGAGCAGCAGTTGCGGCGCGAGCGCGAGCGGGCGGAATTCGCGACCGGCGCCGCCGGCGTCGCGATCTGGGAGCGCGCGCCCGACGGTGCGGTCACCTACTGGAACGCGCAGATGTACCGGCTGCGCGGGCTCGACCCGAACGACCCGCGCCCGCTGGCCGAGCTGCTGCGCTTGAGCACGCATCCGGACGACCTGCCGGTGCTGGAGGACGTGCTGCAGCGCCACCTGCGCCACGGCGAACCCTATGACCTGGAGATGCGCGTCGTGTGGCCCGACGGCAGCCAGCGCTGGCTGGCGACCCGCGGCCACCTGGTGCGCGACGGCGACGGCCGGCCGCTGCACATTTCCGGCGTCAACTACGACGTCACCGAACGGCGGCGTGTCGATTCGGTGCTGCGCGAGAAGCACCGCGTCGAGCAGGCGCACCGGGCGCAGCTCGAGTTCAACGCACGCATGAGCCATGAGCTGCGCACGCCGATGAACGCGGTGCTCGGCTTCACCCAGCTCCTCGCCAACGACCCCGACGAGCCGCCGAGCGAACGCCAGCAGGAGCGGCTGCGCCAGGTCGACGCGGCGGCGCGGCACCTGATGGCGCTGATCGACGACGTGCTCGACCTGTCGCGCATCGAGAGCGACGCGCATCCGCTGTCGCTGGAAGCGGTGCCGCTGGACGGCGTGGTGCGCGAATCGGCGCGCTGGGTCGAGGCCTCGGCGCAGCGCAGCGGCATCGAGCTGCGGCTGCCGGCGGCGCCGCTGCCCGGCAGCGTGCGCGCCGACCGGCGGCGGCTGGTCCAGGTGGTGACCAACCTGCTGACCAACGCCGTCAAGTACAACCGCGCCGGCGGCTGGGTCGAGGTCGGCACGCGCCGGCGGCTGCACGGGCCGGCGCGCCAATGGGGCCTGTGCGTGAGCGACAGCGGCCGTGGGTTGACGCGCGAGCAGATCGCAGTCGTTTTCCAGCCATTCAACCGGCTCGGCGTCGAGCGCGACGGCATCGAGGGCACCGGCATCGGGCTGACCATCGCGCAGCAGCTCGCGCAGCGGATGGACGGCGAGATCGAGGTCGACAGCGAGCCGGGCGTCGGCAGCGAATTCCGCGTCTGGCTGCCGCAGGCGCCGGCGCCGGATGGCGCGCCGCAAGGGCCGGTGGACACTGCCGCGGCGCCGCCGGGCGATGCGCCGATGACGGTGCTGTGCATCGAGGACAACCCGGTCAACATGATGCTGGTGACCGAGCTGATCGCGCTGCGCCCGGCGATCCGGATGGTGCCGGCCGAATCGGGCGTCGACGGCATCGCCGCCGCGCTGCGCGTGCGGCCGGACGTGGTGCTGCTCGACCTGCAACTCCCCGACCTGCACGGCACCGAGGTGCTGCGGCGGCTGCGCCGGGAGCCGTCGCTGGCGGGCACGCGCATCATCGCGCTGTCGGCCAACGCGGTGCCGGAAGACATCGCCGCTGCGCGCGAGGCGGGCTTCGACGACTACTGGACCAAGCCGATCGATTTCGCGCGCTTCCTCGGCGCGCTCGATGCGCTCGCGGCGCGGCATGCGGCGCTGGCGTGGAAGGGCGATCGCTGAGGCCGACGCGGGGCGACCGGTCGCCGTGGCTGGAAGCGGCGCCCGTCAGGCCCGGCCCGCGCCGACGGCCCGCGCCGATCAGGGTGCGAACCGGTCAGGGCGCGAGCCGCTCGCGCACCCAGTGCCCGCCATCCTGCCGGTAGCGCAGCCGGTCGTGCAGGCGTGACGGCCGGCCCTGCCAGAACTCCCAGCGGTCGGGCTGCAGGCGGTAGCCGCCCCAATGCGGCGGGCGCGGCGGGTTGAGCAGGAACTGCGCCGCATAGCGCGCCGCGTTGGCCACCAGCACCGAGCGCGAGCCGATCACCTGGCTCTGCGGCGAGGCCCAGGCGCCGATGCGCGAGTCGAGCGGGCGCGAGCGGTAGTAGGTGTCCGATTCCTCGTCGGCCACCTGCTCGACGGCGCCCTCGATGCGCACCACGCGCTCCAGCTCGACCCAGTGGAACTGCAATGCGGCGAACGGGTGGATGGCCAGTTCGCGGCCCTTGCGGCTGTCGCGGTTGGTGTACCAGACGATCCCGCGTGCGTCGTAGCCCTTGATCAGCACCACGCGCGTCGACGGCCGTCCGTCGGCGCCGACGGTCGCGAGCGTCATCGCGTTCGGTTCCGGCAGCTCGGCGGCCAGCGCCTGCTTCAGCCAGTCGTCGAACTGCTGCAGCGGATCGGCGTGCGACGCGGTCTCGTCGAGTTCGGCCTTGCCGTAGGTCTTGCGGAGGGCGGCGATGTCCATCGGGGCGAGTATAGGAAGCGCGCCGGTTGGCGGTCGCGCCAGCGCTCGAACGGGCCTGTGCCGGCAGGATTTCCCGTTCTGGCGTATACCCGCGTCCTTTCTCGCAGCCGCCGCTGGCGCTGATACCTCACCGCACCGTTCCCCGGAGACCCCATGACCGCCCTGAACATCAACGGCAAGACCGCCCAGGTCGACGCCGATCCCTCGACCCCGGTGCTGTGGGCGCTGCGCGACCACCTTCAGATGACCGGCACCAAGTTCGGCTGCGGCGCCGCGCTGTGCGGCGCCTGCACCGTGCACCTGGACGGCCAGGCGATCCGCAGCTGCATCACGCCGATCGGGTCGGTCGAGGGCAAGAAGATCACCACCATCGAAGCGATCGGCGACGACCGCGTCGGCCGCGCGGTGCAGGCCGCCTGGGTCAAGCACGACGTCGCGCAGTGCGGCTACTGCCAGAGCGGGCAGGTGATGAGCGCCACCGCGCTGCTCAAGAGCAAGCGCCGCCCGAGCGACGCCGACATCGACGCCGCGATGGCCGGCAACGTCTGCCGCTGCGGCACCTACGCGCGCATCCGCGCCGCGATCCACGACGCCGCCCGCTCGATCGCCTGAGGAGCCCTTGCCCATGCACCACGCTGCCCTGATGACACGCATCGGCCGCTCGCTCGCGAGCCCCGAGGCCGGTGCCACGCTCGACGCGCCGGCCGCGCTCGACCGCCGCCACTTCCTGAAGCTCGGCGCCGGCTCCGGCTTCGCGCTCGGCCTGCTGCCGGCGGCGCTGCCCGCTTCCGCGGCCGACGCTCCCGCCGCGCCCTCCGCCGCCGCCGCGGGCCTGAAGCCCGGCCAGATGCCGTCGGCCTTCGTCGAGATCGACCCGGCCGGCATCGTCACCGTCACGGTCAACCGGCTCGATTTCGGGCAGGGGGTGATCACCTCGCTGCCGATGATCCTGGCCGACGAGCTCGATGCCGACTGGTCCAAGGTGCGTGCGCGCCTGGCGCCGGCGGGCGATGCCTACAAGGACCCGGTCTACGGCATGCAGATGGTCGGTGGTTCGTCGAGCATGCCGAACTCGTGGATGCAGTACCGCGAGCTCGGCGCCCGCACCCGCGCGATGCTGGTGGCCGCGGCGGCGCAGCGCTTCGGCGTCGATGCCTCGGCCTGCCGCGTCAGCCGCGGCGTGGTGCGCGCCGGTTCGCACCAGGCCGGGTTCGGTGAACTCGCTGCCGACGCGATGAAGCAGCCGGTGCCGGAGAAGGTCGCGCTGAAGTCGCCGAAGGACTTCACGCTGATCGGCAAGCGCGTCGGCCGGCTCGATGCGATGGCCAAGTCCAGCGGCCGGCAGTCCTTCGGCATCGATGCCCGTGCGCCGGGCATGAAGACCGTGCTGATCCTGCGTCCGCCGGTGTTCGGCGCGAAGCTGGCGAGCGTCGACACCGCGCCGGCCAAGGCCGTCAAGGGCGTGGTCGAGGTGCTCGAGGTCGGCCTCGACCGCGGCGCCACCGGGCTCGCGATCGTGGCCGACGGCTACTGGCCGGCCAAGCAGGCCCGCGACGCGCTCAAGCCGATGTGGAACACCGACGGCGTCGAGAAGGCCGACAGCGCCGCGCTGCTGGCGCAGTACCGGCAGCTCGCCGGCCAGCCCGGCCTGAAGGCGCGCAGCGCCGACACCTCGGCGCTGGCGACCGCGCCGAAGACCATCGACGCCGAGTTCGTCTTCCCCTACCTGGCGCACGCGCCGATGGAGCCGCTGAACTGCCTGATCGACTACGACGGCAAGGCCTGCCGCGTCACCGCCGGCTCGCAGTTCCAGACCGTCGACCAGATGACGGTCGCGTCGACCCTCGGCCTGAAGCCCGAGCAGGTGGCGTTCACGACGGCGATGGCCGGCGGCGGCTTCGGCCGGCGCGCGGTGCCCACGTCCGACTACGTCGCCGAGGCGGCGCGCATCGCCAAGGCCTGGCAGGCCTCGAGCGCGTCGGGCGGCAAGGGCGGCCCGCTGAAGGTGGTGTGGAGCCGCGAGGACGACATCCGCGGCGGCTACTACCGGCCGATGCACGTCCACCGCGTGCAGATCGGCCACGACGGCGCCGGCAAGGTGCTGGCGTGGAAGCACACCATCGTCGGCCAGTCGATCCTGACCGGCACGCCGTTCGAGGCCTTCCTGGTCAAGGACGGCATCGACGGCGTCACCACCGAGGGCGTGGCCGACACGCCCTACGAGCTGCCGATTGCGCTCGACGTGCACCATCCGAAGGTCAACGTGCCGGTGCTGTGGTGGCGCTCGGTCGGCAACACCCACACCGCGTTCGTGATGGAGACGCTGGTCGATGAACTGGCGCGCGCCGGCGGCAAGGACCCGGTCGACTACCGGCGCAGCCTGCTCGGCCCGAAGCACACCCGCCACCGTGCGGCGCTGGACCTGGCGGTCGCGAAGTCCGGCTACGGCCGGGCGCGGCTGCCGGCGGGGCATGCGCACGGCGTGGCGCTGCACGAGTCCTTCCATTCGGTGGTCGCCTACGTGGTCGAGGCGTCGATGCGCGACGGCCAGCCGGTGCTCCACAAGGTCACGGCCGGCGTGCACTGCAACACCGCGGTCAACCCGCTGACGGTCGAGGCGCAGGTGCAGGGCGCGATCCTGATGGGCCTGGGCACGACGCTGCCCGGCGCAGCGATCACACTGAAGGACGGCGTGGTCGAGCAGAGCAACTTCGGCGACTACACCGTCGCGCGGCTGCCGCAGATGCCCGCGGTCGACGTGCACATCGTGCCGAGCGAGGACCCGCCGACCGGCATGGGCGAGCCGGGCCTGCCGCCGCTGGCGCCGGCGTTTGCCAACGCGATCGCCGCGCTGACCGGCCGGCGGCTGCGCGAACTGCCGTTCAAGCTGGCGTGAAGGATGGTGCGGTGTGCCGTTCCGGCGCAGGCATGGCGCGTGCTTGATGTACGCGACCGTGCCGGATCGGGACTCCGTGATGCCGCATGGCATGCACCAAATGATTACGTAGTAGGCCTTAAGTAGACGCCCTCTGGTCCGAAGCGGGTTCCGATTCCATTCTCGGTGTGCACGGGAGCGTGCTTCGCAAGCAGCCTGGAGGAGGTCATGAATTCGAGGCCGGCGGTGGTCGTCCTGGCAGCCGGACAAGGTTCGCGCTTCGGTGCGACGAGCCACAAACTGTCGCAGCGCATCGGACACACCAGTGTGCTCGGGGCTTCGCTTCGCCATGCGATCGCGACGCACCTGCCGGTCGTCGTCGTGACCACCGAGGGCCTGGCCGCTGCCGCGCGACGGCACGTTGCCGCGCGCGACGTGGTGGTGCTGCCCGAAGTCGGCAGCACGGGTGACGTGCCGCTGGGCATGGGCTACTCGATCGCCAGCGGTGTGTCGGCGCGCGCCGATGCGTCTGGCTGGCTGGTGCTGCCGGCCGACATGCCGCTGGTCGAGACGTCCACGCTGCTCGCCGTCGCGGCCGCGCTCGGCCACCACCCGGTCGCCTACGCCCAGTACAAGGGGCGGCGCGGCCACCCGGTGGCGTTTGCCGCCGAGCTGTACTCCGAACTGGTCACGCTGTCCGGCGACGATGGAGCCCGGCGGCTGGTCGCGCGCTATCCGGCCTTCGGTGTCGAGGTCGACGACCCGGGCGTGCTGATCGACATCGACACCCCGGCCGACCTGGAGCGCGTGCGCCACCTGAACGCTTCGCGGGTGGCCGGCCCGGTGGCCGCGCCGGCACCCGCTCCGGGTTGATCCTGCCAGGCAGGGGCGTGGCCTGACGGCGTCACGGCGTCAGCGCATGGCGTCGCGCCAGCGCCACGAGCCGCTCGACCTCGCGGTCGCGGATGCCGCAGGCGCGCAGCGAGGTGGCCGTCTCGACCAGGTAGTCCAGCGTGCGGCCGTAGCGCCCGCTCGCCTCGCGCAAGATGGCGAGCATCTCGTCGTCGGCGACGCGCCCGGTGTAGTTGGGGCTGCGCCGGCTGAGCGTGAACGCCAGCGCGCGCACGGTGCCGCGCGCGGTGCGGCAAGGCATCCATTTCGGGTCGTAGACGCCGGTGGGCATCTCGCGCAGCCACAGGCGCTCCATCTCGCCGACCGCCCGGCCCTTGTCGATGCGGTAGGCCATGCCGCGGCACGAACCGCCCGGAACCAGCGCGAACACCAGCCCGGGGCGCTCCGGCGATCCGCGGTTCACGCGCGAGCGCATCTCCAGCGCGCGGTGCCAGCCGTGCACGACGGCGGCGCGCTGTTCGTCGGCATCGAATTCCGGCCGCCAGATCAGCGAGGCGTAGCCGAACACCCACAGGTCGTCGTGGCGCAGCCAGGCCTGCATCGTGCGGGCGAGCATCTCGGCGGGATCGCGCTGCACGAGCGCGGCATGGAGTGACGACATCGGAAACTAGAATCGCGATCCCCGAGGAGGACCCGAGATGAGCGACCAGGACGACGATCTGCGGAATTTTGCACTGGCCGTGGTGGCCGGCGTGGTGGCGTTGGTGATTGCCGGCGTGATTGCGCTGGCGGCCTCCACTGCGATGGATGCGGCGCCGGCGGCGGCGGCGGCCCCGGCGGCAGCAGCGCCCGCTGCCGCGGCGGCGAACGAAGCCGCCCCGGGAACGGCCGCCAGCGGCGCGGTCGACAAGATCTTCTTCGCCGTCGAATCCGACGCGCTGCCGGCCGATGCCGAAGCGGTGCTCGCCAAGGTGGCCGATGCGGCACGGGCCGGCAACGGCTCGGTGCTGATCTCCGGCTTCCACGACGCGTCGGGCAATCCCGAGGCCAACGCCGAGCTGGCCAAGCACCGCGCGCAGCAGGTGCAGCATGCACTGGAGGCCCACGGCGTGGCGCCCGAGCGGCTGATCCTCGCGAAGCCCGCGGTGACGACCGGCGACGGCGACCCGAAGGAAGCGCGCCGCGTCGAACTGCGCCTGCAGTGAGCGGGGAGCCGCGCCGGCCGGGTGCGGCGCACCCGGCGCGCGGCACACGGGTGGGCACGTCGGCCGGCGCGGCGGCGCACATGACGGCACGCCGACGGCCTGAACTCCCGCGCGCAACGCGGCGCGCGGCCTGCGGCCGCACGTAGGACAGCGCGCACGCGCGCGGGCGCCGCCGGCCGATGGCGGCCACGCACGGACCGGTGCAGCATCGGCCGCATCGATCGACGTCGAGGAGCCGCGGATGACGAGACCCGAAGCGGAGCCGGCTCCGCTGCCGCGTTCCGGCCCCCGCCTGCGACCACACGCGGGCCGGAGTCCCGGCGTGGTTCCTTGCCTGGGCCCGGGCACGGGCGTAGGCGTGAGCGTGGGCATGGGCATGGGCGTGGGCATGCGCCGGGGCCGGGGCACACCCGCGCGGAGGGCGGGCCGGATCGGTGTGGCCCTGCTGGTACTGGCCGCCGGGCTCGTGCTGCTCATTGGCGCCTGCGAATGGGCCGGCTGGCCGTTCCTGGCCGGTCCCGCGGAGCGGGCGACGAGCCGGCTGCTCGAGCGGCGGGTGCAATGGTCCCCGATGCCCGGTGCTGCCGAGTCTCCGCGCCTGCACCTGATCGGCGCGTTGTCGGTGAAGGCGCCGCGGATCGAGATCGGCGCGCCGGCCTGGAGCCGTGAACCGTACTTCCTGCGCGCCGACGATGTCGACCTGCGGATCACCTACGGCGCACTCTGGCGCGCCTGGCGCGGGGAGCCGCTCGACATCGCCGCGTTGCGCGCCCGCACGCTCGACCTGCGTGCCGAACGGCGCATCGACGGCTCCGCGTCGTGGCAATTCGGCGCTGCGGCCGCGCGGCCGAACCGTGCGGCGACCGCCGCCTGGCGGCTGCCGCGCATCGGTGCGCTGGCGGTCGATGCCGGCACGCTGCGGCTGGACGACGCGCCGTTCGAGCTGACGCTGGACGCGAGCCTGCGCCTGGACGAGGTCGCGGCGGCGCGGGCCGGCACGCGGGCATCGGGCGGCCAGGCGGCATCGGCATCGGCATCGCCCCCTGCCGCCAGCCCCTCTCCCGCGGTGCCGGCGGGCGCGCGCGGCCTCGTCATCTCCGCCCACGGTCGCTACCGCGGCCTGCCGGTGAACGCCGGCGCGGCGTCGGTCGGCCTGCAGCCGCTGCTGGGCAGCGACGGCGTGGCGCGGCCGGTGCCGGTGGCGATGCGGCTGCGGGTCGGGCGTGCCGGCTTCGGCTTCCAGGGCACCGTGACCGACCCGCTGCACCTGACCGGGCTCACCGGCAGCTTCGGTGCCGCCGGGCCGTCGCTGGCGGCGGTCGGCGATCCGCTCGGCGTCACGCTGCCGAGCACCGGCGCCTTCGCGCTGCGTGGGCGCCTGGCAAAGACCGGCGAGGTCTGGAACGTCGTCACCGACGACGCCACCGTCGGCGCCAGCCGCCTCGAGGCGGCGCTGACCTACGACACCGGGCCGGACGTGCCGGTGCTCGCCGGCCGGGTCGGCGGGGCGCGCTTTCTGCTGGTCGACCTGCTGCCGGCGCTCGGCGTCGCGACGGTGCCGATCGTGGCGCCGGTTCCGCTCGATGCGCCGCCGCCGCCGACCCGCCTGGCGCCGCGGCCGGCCGGCGCGCGCACCCTGCCCGACCGCGAGTTCGACCTGCCCTCGCTGCGCGCGATGGATGCCGACGTGCAGCTCGCCTTCGATCGTGCTGAACTCGGCCGGCTGTTCGCGCTGCCGCTGCAGCCGCTGCAGGCCCACCTGGGCCTGCGTGGCGGCCGGCTGACGATCGACCACATCGACGCGCGCACCGCCGACGGCAGCCTGGCCGGCACGGTGACCCTCGACGCCACGGCCGAGACGGCGCGCTGGACCTCCGACCTGCGCTGGAACGGCGTGCGCCTGGAGCGCTGGCTGAACCAGCCGCGGCGCGACCCGCCGTCGCCCTACATCACCGGCCGACTGAACGGCGGCGCGAAACTGCAGGGGCAGGGCCGTTCGACCGCGCAGATCCTCGGCAGTCTCGACGGCAACGTCTGGAGCACACTGGCCGACGGCCGGCTGTCGCACCTGGCGATCGAGGCCGCCGGGCTCGACGTGGCCCAGGCGCTGGGCGTCATGGTGAGCGGCGACAAGCTGCTCGCGATCGACTGCGCCATCGTCGACCTGGAGGCGCGCCACGGCGTGTTGCGGCCGCGCACGATGGTCGTCGACACGTCGGATTCCACGCTGTGGATGGACGGCAGCCTGTCGCTCGCGAACGAATCGCTGGACCTGCGAGCCATCGTGCACCCGAAGGATTTCAGCCCGATGACGCTGCGTTCGCCGCTGCACGTACGCGGCAGCTTCTCGCAGCCGGAGGTGTCGGTGGAGCGCGGGACGATCGCCGCCAAGCTGGCGGCCAGCGCCTTGCTGGCGCTCGTCAACCCGCTGGCCGCACTGATTCCGCTGGTCGATACTGGCGACCCGTCGGCGGCGCCGCCGGCCTGCGCCGCGCTGTCGCGTCGGCTGCAGGCCCAGGCTCGTGCCCCGGCGGCCTCGAACCCCGCCCCGCCCGCGCGCCGGAACCCGGCGCCCCGCCGGATTCATTGACGGTGTAACCGAGTTACGGAATAATCGCCGCACCGGTTACATCCCCCGACCGTCCAACCGAAGGTGCCATGGCATGAAGCAAGCGCTGCTCGACATCACCCAACGCATCCGGGAGCGCAGTGCCGCCACCCGCGCGGCCTACCTGCGACGCGTCGACCGGCTGGTCGACCGCAAGCGCGGGTCCGACCGCATGGGCTGCGCCAACGTGGCGCATGCGTTCGCCGCGATGCCGGACAACGACAAGCTGCGCATCGTGGCCGAGCGCGCGCCGCACATCGGCATCGTGACGGCCTACAACGACATGCTGTCGGCGCACCAGCCCTATGAAGGCTTCCCGGCGGTGATCCGCGACGAGGCGCACCGCCAGGGCGCGACCGCGCAGGTCGCCGGCGGCGTGCCGGCGATGTGCGACGGCGTGACGCAGGGCCTGCCCGGCATGGAGCTGAGCCTGTTCTCGCGCGACAGCATCGCGATGGGCACCGCGATCGCGCTGACGCACGACGTGTTCGACGCCGCGCTGCTGCTCGGCGTGTGCGACAAGATCGTGCCGGGGCTCCTGATCGGCGCACTCCACTTCGGCCACCTGCCCTGCGTGTTCGTGCCGGCCGGGCCGATGAGCAGCGGGCTGTCGAACAACGCCAAGTCGAAGGTGCGCGAGCAGTTCGCGCAGGGGCTGGTGGGCCGCGACGAGCTGCTGAAGGCCGAGTCGGCCGCCTACCACGGCGCCGGCACCTGCACCTTCTACGGCACCGCCAACAGCAACCAGATGCTGCTCGAGGCGATGGGCCTGCACGTGCCCGGCGCGGCCTTCGTGCACCCGCACGACGAGCTGCGCGAGGCGCTGACGCGCGAGTCGGTGCGCACCGTGCTCGGCATCGCCAAGGGCCAGCGCTTCACGCCGATCGGCCGGATGGTCGACGAGCGGGTGATCGTCAACGCGATGGTCGCGCTGCTGGCCACCGGCGGCTCGACCAACCACCTGATCCACTGGGTCGCGGTGGCGCGCGCCGCCGGCATCCTGATCGACTGGACCGATTTCTCCGAGCTGTCGCACGTCACGCCGCTGCTGGCGCGCGTCTACCCGAACGGCAGCGCCGACGTGAACCAGTTCCAGAGCGCCGGCGGCCCCGGCTTCGTGATCCGCGAGCTGATCGACAGCGGCAACATGTTCGGCGATGTCGACAGCGTCGTCGAAGGCGGGCTGGTGCCTTTCGGCCGTGTGCCGCAGGGCGGTGCCGAGGGGCTGCGCTGGTCCGACCTGCCGGCGCAGAGCGGCGACGCGGGCGTCGTGCGCACCGCCGCCGAGCCGTTCAGCGAAAGCGGCGGCCTGAAGCTCCTGACCGGCAACCTCGGCCGCTCGGTGATCAAGATCTCGGCGGTGCCGGCAGACTTCCACGTGATCGAGGCGCCGGCGATCGTCTTCAACGCCCAGGAAGAACTGCAGGTGGCGTTCAAGGCCGGCGAGCTGAACCGCGATTTCGTCGCCGTCGTCCGCTTCCAGGGCCCGCGCGCCAACGGCATGCCGGAACTGCACAAGCTGACGCCGCCGCTCGCGGTGCTGCAGGGCAAGGGTTTCAAGGTCGCGCTGGTGACCGACGGCCGCATGAGCGGCGCCTCGGGCAAGGTGCCCGCAGCGATCCACCTGAGCCCCGAAGCGCTGGCCGGCGGGCCGCTCGGCAAGGTGCGCACCGGCGACGTGATCCGGCTCGACGCGGTGGCCGGCACGCTCGAGGCGCTGGTCGACCCGGCCACCTGGGCGGCGCGCGAGCAGGCCGTCATCGACGATGCGCAGGCCGACGACTCACGCCCGCTCGTCACGCCATGGCGCCCGCCCTCGTCGTTGCGAATGCTCGCCATAGCCCGAGCTATGGCTGCGCTTCGCGCCTCGATGGCGGCCGCCCTGGCGCGCCGCTCGGACGCGATCGATTCGCTCTCAGGCTCGGAGCGCCAGCCACCCCGTCACGGATCTCCGCCACCGACCCCCCACACGGAACACCCCATGAACACCCTCGAACTCGCGTCCTACGGCCCCGTCATCCCGGTCATCGTCATCAATCGCCTGGAGGACGCGGTGCCGATGGCGCAAGCGCTGGTCGACGGCGGCGTCCGCGTGCTGGAAGTGACGCTGCGCACGCCGATCGCGCTGAAGTGCATGGAGATGATCGTCAAGTCGGTGCCCGGCGCGATCGTCGGCGCCGGCACCGTGCGCAACGTGGACGACGCCAAGGCCGCGAAGGACGTCGGCTGCCAGTTCGCCGTCAGCCCGGGCTACATCAGCTCCGTCGGCCTGGCCTGCCGCGACATCGGCTTGCCGCTGCTG
Source organism: Piscinibacter sp. (assembly GCA_044223035.1). Taxonomy (GTDB): domain Bacteria; phylum Pseudomonadota; class Gammaproteobacteria; order Burkholderiales; family Burkholderiaceae_C; genus JBGAMJ01. Next base: position 3,110 of record JBGAMJ010000101.1, on the reverse strand, counting down.
CCCGGCACCGCCACCGGCAGCGAAGTGATGCAGGCGAATGCCGACGGCTACCAGTTCCTGAAGTTCTTCCCGGCGATGCAGGCCGGCGGCATCCCGATGCTGAAGGCCTTCGCGGGCCCGTTCCCCGACGTGGCGTTCTGCCCGACCGGCGGCATCACGGTCGAATCGGCGCCGCAATTCCTGGCGCTGCCGAACGTGAAGGTCTGCGGCGGCTCGTGGCTGACCCCGTCGGACGCGGTCGACTCGAAGGACTGGGCGCGCATCACCGCGCTGGCGAAGGCGGCGAGCGCGTTGCGCGGCTGATCGCGCGGGCCTGCCTCGTGGTGGGCCCAGGGCAGGGCGCGGTTCCTGATGCGATCGCGTCCGCGACGGCCACGGCGACAACGACGGCGCAGTGCGGGGTCGGTCAGTCGGCCCCGCGCTCGATCAGCTCGATCTTGTAGCCGTCGGGATCGGTGACGAACGCGATCACCGTGCTGCCGCCCTGCACCGGGCCGGCTTCGCGCGTGACCTTGCCGCCGTTGGCGCGGATGCGCTCGCAGGCGGCGTAGGCGTCGGGCACGGCCAGCGCGATGTGGCCGTAGGCGGTGCCGAGTTCATAGTGGTCGACGCCGTGGTTGTAGGTCAGCTCGATCTCCGCATGCTCTGGATTCGAGCCGTAGCCGACGAAGGCCAGCGAGTACTTCTGCTCCGGCCGCTCGGTCGTGCGCAGCAGCGTCATGCCCATGACGCGGGTGTAGAAGTCGATCGAGCGTTGGAGGTCTCCGACGCGAAGCATGGTGTGCAGCAGTCTCATGGCGTGGGGCGTTCCTGCGCGGGCAGGTCGAAGATGAAGCAGGTGGTGGACGCGTGAGCGTACAGCGTGCCATCGGGCCCGACCAGGCGGCCCTCGGCCGTGCCCATGCTGCGCCCGAGGTGGATCACCCGGCCTTCGGCACGCACCAGCGGCACGCGATCGGTCAGCGCGCGCACGATGCTGGTCTTCAGTTCGACCGTGGTGTAGGTCTTGCCGGCCGGCAGCGCGGTGTGGATCGAGCAGGCGACGGCCGAATCGAGCAGCGTCGCGAACCAGCCGCCGTGCACGCTGCCCATCGGGTTGTAGTGGCGCGGCAGCGGCCGGCCCTGGAACACCGCGTGGCGCGGCGCCGCGTGCACCAGGATGAAGTCCAGCGTGTCGCTGATCGGCGGGTAGGGCAGTTCGCCGGCGAGCATCGCATCGAACAGCTCCAGGCCGCTGCGGCCCGCCGCCTGATCGCGGTGAATGACGCCCGTGCCGCGGGCCCGCGCGCGGATGGCGGCTTCTTCGGCCTGCCAGCGGGCGAGCGTCTCGGCGGCGGACGCGGCGGCGGGGTCGGTCATGGATGGCTCCGATTCGATTGCATATGCAAAGATTGTAGCTACACTTCTCGCATGAGCCCGCCCGTTGCACCTGCCGACCTGGCCGCCCCGACCGCCGACGCCGAAACCAGCCCGCGCGGCTGCACCAGCTTCAAGTTGCGGCAGCTCGCGCGCCGCGTCGGCCGCGACTACGACGCGCAGCTTGCCCGCACCGGCCTGAAGACGACGCAGTACTCGCTGCTGTCGAACATCCTGACGCATGGCCCGATCGCGCCCGGCGAACTGGCCGCGCGCATGCGGCTCGACGCCTCGTCGCTGACGCGCAACCTGCAGCCGCTGGTCGCGCAGGGCTGGGTCGAGCAGGGGCCGGGCGCCGATGCGCGCAGCCGCCGCGTCAGCCTGACCGACGCCGGCCGCGCCAAGCGGCAGGAGGCGCGCCAGGCCTGGCAGCGGGCGCAGGCGGCATTGAACGAGCGGCTCGGGCTGTCGCGCGTCGCCGCGCTGCATGGCTTGATCGACGAATGCCTGCAGCGCCTGGAAGACGATGAGCCCGTGTCGGAAGGCGACGAGGGCTGAACCGGGTCGACATGCGCCGCATCCCGCCGCATCCCGCCGCATCCCGCCGCGGATGCGCCGGGACCCCGTTGCCGACGCGGTGACACCGCCCGGGACGACAATCCGCCCATGCATTCTCCAACCATCTCAGCGCGCGCAGCCCGGCTCATGGCTGCGGGGTGGATGTTGCTGCTGGCCGGCTGTGCCGGCTACGGCCCGCAGGGCGTCGCGACCGGAGCGACCGAGTCCGACATCGCTGCCCGCATGGGCCCGCCGACCGGCCGCTATGCCCGCGACGGCGCGACCGGCGAGCGCCTCGAATACGCCCGCGGGCCGTACGGCCGCCACACCTACATGCTCGACCTCGACGCGACCGGCCGGCTTGCCGACTGGAAGCAGGTGCTGACCGAGAACGATTTCAACGCCATCCCGATCGGCCTCGGCGAAGACCAGGTGCTGTACCGCATCGGCCACCCGGCGCAGCGGCAGATGCTCTCGTTCCAGTCGCGCTGGCTCTGGTCGTACCGCTACGAAAGCCCGTTCTGCCAGTGGTTCCAGGTCAGCCTGGACCTGCAGCACCGTGTCGTCGAGACCGGCTACGGCCCCGATCCGCTTTGCGACGACGACTTCCTGTCGATGAGGCTTCCCAAGCGATGACCCTCCCGGTGCTGTACGGCGTGCCCAACTGCGACACCGTCAAGCGCGCCCGCGCCTGGCTGAACGAACGCGGCGTCGAACACCGCTTCCACGACTTCCGCAAGGACGGGCTGGACGCCGCGCAACTGGCGCGCTGGTCGTCCAGCGCCGGCTGGGAGACGCTGCTGAACCGCCGCGGCACCACCTGGCGCAAGCTGAGCGAGGCCGAGCGCGCGTCGGTGCACGACGAGGCGACCGCGCTGGCGCTGATGCAGGCCCATCCGACGCTGGTCAAGCGGCCGGTGGTGGAGTGGCCCGGTGGGGCGCTGACCGTGGGATTCAGCGAGGCGACGTACCTGCCCCTGGTTGGCTGAACGCTGCTCGGCCGAACATCGATCGGAAGCCTGTCGGACATGTTCCGACAACGTTCCGAAGACATAGGGGGGTGAGACGCTGGCGATCACCTCGGGCCGGCGCCTAGAATGCGCCGACTCGCAGGGAGCGCGTCCCAGGGCCGGCGAATCCGCCGGTCGCCGGCGCACCGGCCGGCCTGATACCGCCTTCGCAGGCGCTCGGCGCCC
>JBGAMJ010000100.1:0-19722 GCA_044223035.1 Piscinibacter sp. | reverse complement strand
CGCGCCAGCGCCGCGATCGTCGCGTCGATCTCGGCGCGCTCGATCACCAGCGGCGGCGCGAGGCGCACCACCGTGTGGTGCGTGTCCTTGGTCAGCACGCCCTCGGCCATCAGCCCTTCGCAGACGGCGCGCGCGCTGGCGAACGCCGGATCGATCTCGACCCCGATCAGCAGCCCCTTGCCGCGCACGTCGACGATCGCCGGGTGGCCGAGCGCGCGCAGGCCGCGCATCAGGTGCTCGCCCAGCTCGCCGGCGCGGCGCGCCAGCGAACCGTCTTCCAGCAGGCCGACCGCCGCCTCGCCGACCGCGCAGGCCAGCGGGTTGCCGCCGAAGGTGCTGCCGTGGTCGCCGGGCGTGAACTGCGCCATCACGTCCTCGCGCGCCAGGAAGGCGCTGACCGGCAGCAGGCCGCCGCCGAGCGCCTTGCCGAGCATCAGCCCGTCGGGCCGCACGCCCTCGTGGTCGCAGGCCAGGATGCGGCCGGTGCGGCCGAGGCCGGTCTGCACCTCGTCGCACACCATCAGCACGTTGTGGCGGGTACAAAGCTCGCGCACCGCGCGCAGGTAGCCGGGGGGCGGCACGATGATCCCGGCTTCGCCCTGGATCGGCTCGACGAAGAACGCCGCGGTGTGCGGCGTGATCGCTGCTTCCAGCGCGGCCAGGTCGCCGAAGGGCACGGTCACGAAGCCCGGCGCGAACGGGCCGAAGCCGTCGCGGTACTGCGCTTCGCTGGAGAAACCGACGATCGTCGTCGTGCGGCCGGCGAAATTGCCCTCGGCCACGATGATCTGCGCCTGCCCCTCGGGCACGCCCTTGACCTTGTAGGCCCACTTGCGAGCCGCCTTGATGCCGGTCTCGACCGCCTCGGCGCCGCTGTTCATCGGCAGCGCGCGGTCCATGCCGGTCAGGCGGCACAGCCGCTGCAGGAAGCTGCCGAGCCGGTCGGTGTGGAAGGCGCGGCTCGTCACCGCGAGGCGGCCGGCCTGCTCGGTCAGCGCGCGCACCAGCGCCGGGTGGCTGTGGCCGAAGCTCACCGCGGAATACGCGGACATCATGTCCAGGTAGCGCCGGCCGGCGTCGTCCCACAGGTGGACGCCTTCGCCGCGCACCAGCACGACCGGCAGCGGGTGGTAGTTGTGCGCGCCGTGGCGCGCCTCGAGCTCGATCGGCGACGGCTCGCCGCGCGGGACGGAGGCGGCACGGGCTTGCAGTGCGGCGGCGCGGGCGGCGGTGGTCATGGCGGATCCTCGAATGGTGGCGAAACCGCCAGTCTAGGCTCGAGCGGGTGAAAGAGGATTTCCAAATATTGCATCCCTGGCGTCGCGGACGCATGATTCGTTCATCCTCCGGCCGCCCATCATGACCACCGCCACGCTCGACGCCATCGACTGCAAGATTCTTCGCGCGCTCCAAGACGACGGCCGGATCTCCAACGTCGACCTCGCCGCGCGGGTCCACCTGTCGGCGCCGCAATGCTTCCGCCGCGTGCGGGCGCTGGAAGAGCGCGGCGTGGTGCGCGGCTACCGCGCCGACGTGCGGGCCGAGTCGCTCGGCCTGGGCGTGATCGCCTACGTCAGCCTGAACATCGACGGCGGACAGTTCGGCCGCGTGCGCGAGATCGAGGCGAGCATCCGCGACTTCCCGCAGATCCTCGAATGCCACACGGTTTCCGGCGACTACGACTACCTGCTCAAGGTGGTCGCGCGGGACCTGCGCAGCCTGTCGCAGTTCCTGACCGACCGGCTGATGCAGGTGCCAGGCGTCGACGACGTGCGCTCGATGATCTGCATGGAAGAGGTGAAGGCGGCATCGCCGTTGCCGGTCGAACTGGCGCCGTGATCCGGTTCTCCATCCGGGTGTCCGCGAAAGTGCATTCCGACCGCCCCTGGGTGCCTGCGTGCGACGCCGACTCCCTCGGATGAGTGCCAAGTGCGTCTATCGCACCGGGCAGGGATGCTTTTGATCAACAAATTGATGAATTCCCCCTACGCTTGGAAGCGTTTCCTCCCGTGCGCTATGCGCCCCGCGACGTACCCGGACCATGAGCGACTCCCGACACGACCCGATCGATCTCGACCTCGGACCGGACACCTCGTCCGGTCTTGTTTCGTCTGACACGGCACAGCCTTCGACCACCGGCCGTGGCGTCGCCTCCGCCCCCGAGCCGGAGGAAAGCGGCCCCCGCAAGCGCGACCTGATCGCCGGGCTGGAGAAGGGGTTGTCGGTGATCGCCGCCTTCGACCACGACCGGCCGCGCCTGACGATGAGCCAGGTCGCCGCGCTGTGCGGGCTGACGCGGGCGGCGGCGCGCCGCTACCTGATCACGCTGGAGCACCTGGGCTTCGTCACCAGCGAACGCAAGATGTACGCGCTGACGCCCAAGGTGATGCGCCTGGCACAGAGCTACATGTATTCGGCGCGGCTGCCGCGCATCGTGCAGCCCGAGCTGCACAAGATGGCATACGGGCTGAAGGAGGCGTCGGCCGCCGGCGTGCTGGACGGCCCCGACGTGATCTGCATCGCCGCCACCACCGCCGGCCGCGTCGTCTCGAACACCTTGCAGCCGGGCAACCGCGTGCCGGCGTACTGCACGGCCAACGGCCGCGTGCTGCTGGGTGCGCTGCCGGACGCGGCGATCGACGAATGGATCTCCCAGCACGACCGCCCGGCACTGACGCCGAACACCGTGACCCAGGCCGACCGGCTGCGGCGCGAGATCGAACGCGCCCGCGCCCAGGGTTATGCCACGGTGGACCAGGAGTTCGAGGTCGGGCTGCGCACGATCTCGGTGCCGCTGAGGAGCTACCGCGGCGACGTGGTGGCCGCGATGAACATCGGCGTGCACGCCGCGCGGATGTCGATGGACCAGCTCGTCAGCGACTGCCTGCCGGCCTTGCTGCAGGTGCAGGCCAGCCTGCGCGCGGTGCTCTGACGGAGGGCGGCAGCGCCGTGGCGCGGTGTCGCGCCTTGCCGCCGCCGATGCCGCGCGACCGCCACGGCGCGCCCGACCACGGTCAGTGCCGCGCGACCGCCAGCCAGTCGTCGAGCCGCTGCGGATCGGCCAGCAGCGCCGCGCTGTCGCCGGCGTGCACCACGGTGCCGCGGTCCAGCACCACCACGCGCTGCGTGATCGGCAGCACCAGGCGCGGGTTCTGCTCGACGATGACGGCGGACATGCCCTCGTCGCGCACCACCCGCGCGATCGAGCGCAGCAGCTCCTCCACGATGATCGGCGCCAGCCCTTCGAGCGGTTCGTCGAGCAGCAGCAGCTTCGGGTTGAGCATCAGCGCGCGGGCGAAGGCGAGCATCTGCTGCTCGCCGCCGGAGAGCTGGCCGCCGAGGTGGGCGCGCCGCTCCTGCAGCCGCGGGAACATCTCGTAGGCGCGGCGCGGCGTCCACGGGCCGGGGCGCGCGACCGCCGTCAGGTTCTCCTCGACCGTCAGCGACTTGAAGATGTTGCGCTCCTGCGGCACCCAGCCGATGCCGGCGGCCGCGCGCCGGTGCGGCGGCATCGCGGTGATCTCGTCGCCGGCCAGCCAGAGCCGCCCGGCGTGGCGGCGCGTCACGCCGACCAGCGTGTTCAGCAGCGTGGTCTTGCCGGTGCCGTTGCGGCCCAGCAGCGCCAGCGATTCGCCGGCCGCCAGCCGCAGGTCGACGCCCTGCACGACCACCGCCTCGCCGTAGCCGGAGCGCAGGCCTTCGACGCGCAGCAGCTCAGCCATGCGCCGCCCCACCGTCCTGGCCGAGGTAGACCGCCTTCACGCGCGGATCGCTGGCGATCGCCTGCACGCCGCCTTCGGCATAGACCGCGCCGTTGACCAGCACCGACACCGTGCGCGCGAAGTTGAAGACGAGATCCATGTCGTGCTCGATCAGCAGCACCGACACGCTCGCCGGCAGCGCGCCCAGCGTGTCGAAGATCTCCTGCCGCTCGCCCTCCGGCACGCCGGCGACCGGCTCGTCGAGCAGCAGCACGCGCGGCTCGCAGGCCAGCGCCAGCGCGATCTCCAGCAGCCGCCGCTTGCCGTAGGGCAGCACCTCGACCGGCCGGTCCATCACGTCGTCCAGGTGGAACTGCGCCAGCAGCCGCTCGCAGGCCACGGCCACCGCCGGCGCCCGCCCGAGCGGCCGCCACCAGCCGGCACTCGCGCCCTGCTGCGCCGACACCGCCAGCGCGATCGACTGCAGCGGCGTCAGTCGGCCGAACAACTGGTTGATCTGGAAGGTGCGCACCAGCCCGCGGCGCACACGGCGGTGCGGCGCGAGGCGGGTGATGTCGACACCGTCGAGCGCGATGCTGCCGGAGGTGGGCTCCAGCACGCCGGTCAGCAGGTTGATCAGCGTGGTCTTGCCGGCGCCGTTGGGCCCGATCAACGCATGGCGCGCGCCGCGCTCGACGCGCAGCGACACGTCGTTGGTCGCGGCCAGCCCGCCGAAGCGCTTCAGCAGGTGGTGCGTCTCCAGCACGACGGTCATGACGACCCCTCGTCCGACGGGTACGTCGGCCGATCCCCCAACGGGATGCGGGCTGGCCTGGGAGCGGCCCGGCGCCCGGCCCGCCGCGACGCGGATGACACGGGACGTCTCATCCGCGCTTGCGCCACCACGTCCACGGCCGCAGCGCGCGTTCGCGTCCGAACAGGGCGAGCACGACCAGGAACAGGCCGAGCCAGAAGCTCCAGTACTGCGGCGTCCAGGCCGAGATCAGGTCGTGCAGCAGCTTGAAGACGATCGCGCCGAAGATGCCGCCGTACAGGTAGCCGGTGCCGCCGATCACCAGCACCAGCAGCACATCGGCGCTGCGGTGGAAATCGAGCACGTCGAGCGACGCGAAGCCCGAGGTCTGCGCCAGCAGCGCGCCGGCCGCGCCCGCCAGCGCAGCCGCGCAGGTGTAGACGGCCGCCAGCCGCGCGTGCACCGACAGGCCGATGCTCTGGGCACGCAGCCGGTTGTCGCGCAGTGCCTGCAGCGACACGCCGAACGGCGAAAGCACCAACCGCCGCGACAGCAGCAGCGCCAGCACCAGCACCGCCAGGCTGTAGGCGTAGGCGGTGCGGCCGTACAGGTCGAACTCGAAGCGGCCGAGCAGCGGCCCGATCACGACGCCCTGCAGCCCGTCGGCGCCGCCGGTGATGCCGTCGAGCTTGTTCGCGAGCTCGTACAGGATCGACGCGACGCCCAGTGTCACCATCAGGCGCGTCAGGTCGCTGCCGCGCATGATCAACACGCTCGACACCGCGCCCAGCGCCGCCGACGCCAGCACCGCGACCGCCAGCCCGGCCAGCGGATCGGGCATCACGTGCTTCGCGAACAGCGCCGCCGCGTAGGCACCGGTGCCGAAGAACGCCGCGTGGCCGAGCGACACGATGCCCGCATAACCGAGGATGAGGTCGAGCGACAGCGCGAACAGCGCCAGGATCGCGATCTCGTTGAGCAGCAGCGCGTGCCCGCCGAGCAGCAGCGCCGACAGCAGCGCGGCCACCCCGAGCGCCGGCTCCCACCAGCGCCAGCGCGCCGGCGCGGCGAGCGCGGCGCGGACGGCGTCGGCGCGCGCCGTGCCCGTGTCTGCGGCCGGCGCGCCTGCCGGCTTCGCCCCCGCGCTGTCCACGCTCACTGGCGCAACCTCGGCCGGCGAGCTGTCACCGCGCCGCCCCACGCCCGAACAAGCCCTGCGGGCGCAGCGTCAGGATCACGATCATCAGCGTGTAGACGATGAAGGCGCCGAGCTTGGGCACGTGGTACTTGCCGAACACGTCGGCCACGCCGAGCAGCAGCGCGGCCAGCAGCGGGCCGGTGATCGTGGTCGTGCCGCCGACCGACACGACGATCAGGAAATAGATCATGAACTTGAGCGGGAACGTCGGATCGAGCCCGAGCACCTCGGCGCCGAGCGCGCCGCCCAGCCCGGCCAGCCCGGAGCCGACGGCGAAGGTCGCGAGGAAGACGCGGTCGACGTCGATGCCCAGCCCGCGCGCGACCCGCGGGTCGTCGACCGCGGCGCGCAGCCGGCTGCCGAAGCGCGTGCGCGACAGCACCGCCTGCAGCCCGATGGTCAGCAGCGCGCAGACGACCACGATGAACAGCCGGTACTTGCCGATGCCGACGGCCGCCAGGTCGAAGCGCCCCTGCAGCCAGGCCGGCACCTGCACCATCTGCTGCTGCGAGCCGATCGCGTAGTCCACGCCGGCCACCGCCATGAACACCAGGCCGATCGAGAACAGCACCTGGTCGAGGTGCGGCTTGGCGTACATCGGCCGGTACAGCGTGCGTTCGAGCAGCGCGCCGAGCGCGGCGGTGAGCACGAACGCGAGCGGCAGCGTCGCGAGGAAGGGCCAGCCGAGGCGGCTCGTCGCCAGCACGGTCACGTAGCCGCCGGCCATCGCGAACGCGCCGTGCGCCAGGTTCACGAAGTTCATCAGCCCGAGCGTGACGGCCAGGCCGACCGCCAGCACGAACAGCAGCATGCCGTAGGCGATGCCGTCGAACAGCAGGGTCAGCATCGGCGGATCGTTCGGCGCCGGGTGGCGATCGCTTGCGGGGCCGGGCGCGTCACTTCGCCTTGTTCGGGTCCTTGACCGCCTTCTGCACATCGAACTCCTGGTTGAAGAGCGCGCCGTTCACGCGCTCCACCTTGCGGATGTAGACGTCCTGCACGATGTCGCGCGTCTGCGCGTCGATCATCACTGGCCCGCGCGGGCTCTCGAACACCTGGCCCTTCATCGCGGCCAGCAGCGCGTCGCCGCCGCCGGCGCCCCTGGTGGCTTCCAGCGCCTTGGTGATCACGCGCATGCCGTCGTAGCCGGCGACGGCCATGAAGTTCGGGCGGAACTTGTTGGCAGCCTGGAAGGCGTCGACGAACTTCCGGTTCGCCGCCGACGGGTGCGAGGCCGAGTAGTGGTGCGAAGTGACGACGCCGAGCGCCACGTCGCCCATGTCGTTGAGCTGGTCGTCATCGGTCACGTCTCCGGTGGCGATCAGGCGGATGCCCGACTTGTCGAGCCCGCGCTCGGCGAACTGCTTCATGAACGCCGCGCCCTGCCCGGACGGCAGGAAGACGAACAGCGCGTCCGGGTTCAGGTCGCGCACCTTCTGCAGGAAGGGTGCGAAATCCGGGTTGCGCAGCGGCGAACGGATTTCGCCGACGATCTCGCCGCCGTTGAGCCGGAAGCGATCCTTGAAGGTCTTCTCGGCGTCGATGCCGGGCGCGTAGTCGGCGACGAAGGTCGCGACCTTCTTCACCTTGTTCTTCGCCGCCCATTCGGCGATCCCCAGCGTCACCTGCGGCAGCGTGAAGCTGGTGCGCACGATGTAGGGCGACGCCTCGGTGATCGCCGAGGTGGCCGCGGCGGTCACGACCATCGGCGTCTTGCTCTGGGTGGCGATCGGCGCGGTGGCCAACGCCAGCGGCGTGAGGCCGAAGCCGGCCAGCACGTCGATCTTGTCGTTGACGACCAGCTCCTGCGCGATGCGGCGCGTGCTGTCGGCGACGCCGGCGTCGTCCTTGATCACCAATTCGACCTTGCGGCCGGCCACGGTGCTGCCGTTCTGCGCCAGGTAGAGCCGGGCGGCGGCCTCGATCTGCCGGCCGGTGGACGCGGACGGGCCGGTCATCGGCAGGATGAACCCGATCTTGAACGGCGTGGCGTCGGCCGCCGCGGCCACGCCGGCAGCGGCGATCAGCAGGCTGCCGCCGAGGGCGGCCAGGACATGGCGTCGATTCATCAGGTGTCTCCTGGAAGCGCGGTGGGCCGCGGCGAACCGGGCAGCACCGCGGGGGATCGTGGATGGCGACAGGGAATCGCCGAAGGAATGGCCACAGGAATCGCCGAACGAGCGGCCGAACGACGGGCCGGACGAGGAGCCGAACGAATCGCCGAACGAATCGCGGAACGACGGGCCGAACGATCGGCCAACGCGGCCGGAGACATCAGCGCCCACCCCCGCGCCGGATCAGCCGCGCGCCCGGGAGCTGCCGCATCGCGTGCTGGCTCTGCAGCACCTCGCGCAACTGGCCGCGGGCGATGCGGGCGTGTTCGCGCATCAGCGCCTCGGCGCGCGTGCCTTCGCGCTGGACGATCGCCTCGACGACCGCGCGGTGCTGCGCCTGCGCCAGCGCGAACGCGTCGCGCGCGCCCGGGCCGGTCGCCTGCGCCAGCACGAAGCCGTTGGGCGACGCGAACGGCAGCGTCACCGCCCGCTCGATCTGGCGCCGCACCAGCGCGCTGCCGGACATCTCGGCGATCAGCGCGTGGAAGCGGCCGTTCTCGCGCACGTAGCCGTCGAATGACTCCTCGCTCAGCGACGGCGCGGCGAGCAGCGCGTCGATGCGCTCCAGGCAGTCTCGCGCCTCGGCCAGCGGCGCCGGCGCCGCGCCGCGCTCGGCGGCCAGCCGCGCCGCCAGGCCCTCCAGCGTGCCGCGCAGCTCGATCGCGTCGTGGATGTCGGCCTCGGAGAAATCCTTGACGGCATAGCCGCCGTGCGGCAGCGCATCGAGCAGCCCTTCCTCCTGCAGGCGCACCAGCGCCAGCCGGATCGGCGTGCGCGACGCGCCCAGCCGCTCGACCAGCGACAGCTCCGCGATGCGCGTGCCCGGCGCCAGCTCGCCGCCGACGATCAGCTCGCGCAGGCGCAACTGCACGCGCACCGTCTGCGACGCCGACGGCGCGGCGGCGGCGTCCGCTTCGGGATCGGTGGTGGTGCTGTCGTTCGATGCGGGCATGGGGGAGGAACGGCGGGACGAATCGGAGGAGGCGCCGGAACGATGTCACTGGATACGCGCTGTATACCGAGGGCCAGTATTCAGCGCCCACCGACCCCGATGAAGCGGGTTTTCCCACGCTCACCCTCGACTTCCGGTATCCAACCATCCGGCCACGGCGCACCTCACCGCCCCCGGAGTTCCGATGGGCACGCGGCACACCGCGGCCTGCTGCCGCTCACTCCTGCGGCAGCGGCGGCAGCAGGCCGCGCTCGATCAGCGACTGGTCCCAGGGCGGGATGCCCGAGAAGCTGCGGATCAGCGTCTCCAGGAAGAGCTTCAGCTTGATCGACTTGCGCACGGTGGACGAGTAGTACACCGACAGCCAGAACGAGCTGAGCGGGTAGTCGGGCAGCACCAGCGCCAGGCTGCCGTCGAGCACCGGCTCGGCCGCCACCAGCGTGGGCACGCAGACGATGCCGGCATGCTCCAGCGCCGCCTCGCGCAAGAGGTGCACGCTGTTGGTCAGCAGCGCGGGCGAGAGTTCGAGCGTCACCGGCTCGGCGGTGCCGCGGAATTCGAGCCGCTCGCGCGTCGGATAGCCGGAATACCAGCCGATGCGGTGCTGCGCCAGCTCGCGCGGGTGCGCCGGCGTGCCGTGCTCGGCCAGGTAGCGCGGCGAGGCGCAGAACACCCGCCGCACGCGGAACAGCGGGCGCGACACCAGTTCTTCCGAACGCGGCGGGAAAAGCTGCAGCGCGCAGTCGAAGCCTTCCTTCACCGGGTCGATCGCCGCGTCGTTGACGATCATCTCCAGCGCGATCTGCGGGTAGCGCGTCTGGAACTGCTGCAGCACCCGCGCCAGGTGGCCGAGCACGAAGCCCGGCAGCGCGTGCACGCGCAGGCGGCCGGTGGGCGTGGTTGTCGCCTCGCGCATCTGGTCGACCACCTCGTTCGAGCGGCCGACCAGCTCCGCGCAGTCGCGCAGGAAGGTCTGGCCCAGCTCCGACAGCCGCACGCTGCGGGTGTTGCGGTGGAACAGCGGCGCGCCGACGAACTCCTCCAGTTGCTGGATGCGTTCGGTCACCACCGAGCGCGAGACGCGCATCTGCCGCGCCGCCTCGGCAAAGCTCTGCGCGCCGGCCACGCGGACGAAGGCGTCGATCGCGAGGAAGCGGTCCATGGGGTCGCGTCGGGCGGGATCGGCAGGATCGGTGGACGGACTACCGGGCCGGCGCGGTGGCCGGTTCCGCCGCCGCCACCGGCGCCGGCGAGCGGCAGCCCGCTGACAGGTCCCAGTCGGGCGCGCGCACGGCCGTTTCGATGTCGAGCAGCCCGAGCACGCTGTGGAACAGGTTGTCGTGCGACACCGGCTGCGTGGCACGGCGCGCCAGGCAGGCGGTGTCGATGCCGAAGTCGCGCCCGTAGCCCGGCGACAGCCACAGGATCATCGGCACGTGCGTCTGCTGGTCGGGGGCGATCGCGTAGGGCACGCCGTGCAGGAACAGCCCCTTCTCGCCCAGCGATTCGCCGTGGTCCGAGACGTAGAGCAGCCCGGCGTCCGTGTCCGCCGCGCGGGCGTTCAGCAGGCCGATCAGGCGTGCCAGCACGTGGTCGGTGTAGGCGATCGCGTTGTCGTAGGCATTGACGATCTCGTCGCGGCTGCAGCGGCGCAGTTCCTCGGTGTCGCAGGTGGGCGCCCAGCGGCGGAACGGCGGCGGGTAGCGCTTGTAGTAGGCCGGGCCGTGGTTGCCGAGCATGTGCAGCACGACCAGCCGGTTGCGCGGCGGGCCGTTCAGCGCGGAGGCGAGCGCGCTGACCAGCGCCTCGTCCAGGCAGCGCCCGTCGGCGCACAGCGCGGCGTCGACGCTGGCGTCGATCACCTGCGAGGGCAGGCCGTCGCAGACGCCCTTGCAGCCGGACTGGTTGTCGATCCAGCGCACGTCGAAGCCGGCGCGGTGCACCACGTGCAGCAGCGATTCGCTGCCGCGGATGCGCGCCTCGTCGTAGTCGCGCCGGCCGATCGCCGAGAACATGCACGGCACCGAGGTCTCGGTGTTGGTGCCGCAGGAACGCGCCTGCGTGAAGTTGAGCACCGGCAGGGCCGCCAGCTCGGGCGTGGTCTGGCGGGCGTAGCCGTCGAGGCCCCAGTTCTCGGCGCGCGCGGTCTCGCCGACCACCAGCACGAAGGTCACGGGGCGCGTGCGTTGCTGCCAGCGCGCGGCGAGCTTCGCGTCGGTGCCGACCGGCTGGCGCGGGGCGGTGGCGTCGCGCCGTTCGCCGACGGCCACGTCGGCCAGCGAATACAGGTAGTTCGCCGGCGTGATCAGGTAACGCAGCTCGCGGTGGGTACGCATCAGCGCCGACAGGTCCTGGAACACCAGCAGCACCGCGCCGACCAGCAGCAGCAGCGCCGCCGCCAGCGTGCCGGCGCGCCACAGCAGCGCCGGTGGCCAGCGCCGCGCGGCGACGCGCACGCGCCACAGCAGCAGCAGCGGCAGCCCGGCGTAGAGCAGCAGGTGCGTCGCCAGGTCGGCCGTCAGCAGCTCGCGCGCCTCGGCCGGGTCGGTGTGCAGCACGTTGCGCAGCATGCTGGGGTCGAGGAAGACCGTGAAGGTCTGCATGTAGTAGGTCGCGAAGCCGGTGCCGACGATCAGCAGCGCCAGCAGCGGCTTGACCCAGCGCCGCCCGGCCACCAGCGCGAGCAGGAACACGTGCAGCGCGACCAGCGCCAGCCCGACCGCGAGCAGGAAGCGCCAGGTGGCGAGCTCGTTCCACCCGCGGCCGTCGAGCGCGCCGCGCCAGAACGGGCGGTTGCAGGCGAGCGCGAAGAACAGCGCGACCACGACCAGCAGCGCCTCGGTGGACAGCAGCGGCCGGCGGCGCCACCAGGCGCTGGGGGCGCCGCCGGTCGCGGGAGCGTCGGAGGGGGCGGACGGGGGCATCGGATGGGGCACGGCGGGTGAGTATCGAACGGAGAGTGTCGGGCGGAAATGTCCGGTGGATTGCGGGCGGGACGGATGTCCGTGGGCGGGACGGGCCCACGGCCCCGGCACGGCACCAGGTGGCGTGCCGAGCGCCGCGCCGGACGACCGGGCCCATGCCGGCGCCTTCGGCCACCCGGTACTGGAACACAGTCGGCCGCGCCCGCCGGCAGGCCGGCGGTGCGTGCCATCATCCCCGCGCCGACGCCTTCCGGCCCCCGCGCAAGGCACCGACCCGCCCGAGGCCGACATGTTCCGTGCCCTGCTGCTGACCCGCGAAGACGGCCGCACCGTCGCCACGCTGACCACGCTCGACGAATCGCAGTTGCCGCCCGGCGACGTCGAGATCGCCGTCGCCTGTTCGAGCCTGAACTACAAGGACGCGCTGGCCGTCACCGGGCGCGGCGCGATCGTGCGCCGCTGGCCGATGGTGCCGGGCATCGACCTGGCCGGCCACGTCGCGCGCGGCGAGCACCCCGACTGGCCGGCCGGCACGCCGGTGGTGATCACCGGCTGGGGCCTGGGCGAGAACCACTGGGGCGGGCTGGCCGAGAAGGCGCGTGTGGACGCCGGCTGGCTGCTGCGGCTGCCGGAGCCGTTCACGCCGCGCACCGCGATGGCGATCGCCACCGCCGGCTTCACCGCCGCGCTGGCGACGATGGCACTGCAGAAGCACGGCCTCGCGCCGGGCGACGGCGAGGTGCTGGTGACGGGCGCGGCCGGCGGTGTCGGCTCGATTGCGGTGGCGCTGCTGTCGGGGCTCGGCTACCGCGTGGTGGCGTCGACCGGCCGCACCGAACAGTCCGACTACCTGACGCTGCTCGGCGCCACCCGGCTGATCGACCGCGCCGAGCTGGGCGAGCCCGGCGGCAAGCCGCTGCAGTCCGAACGCTGGGCCGGCGTGGTCGACACGGTGGGCAGCCACACGCTGGCCAACGCCTGCGCGTCGACGCGCTGGAACGGCGCCGTCGCCGCCTGCGGCCTGGCGCAGGGCGCCGACTTCCCGGTCACGGTGATGCCGTTCATCCTGCGCGGCGTGGCGCTGTACGGCATCAACTCGCTGTACACCGACAACGCCACCCGCCGCGTCGCCTGGGACCTGATGGCGCGCCACATCCGCCCCGATCAACTGGAGGCGACGATCAACGTGATCGGGCTGGACGAGGTGATCGCCGCGTCCGACGCGCTGCTGGCCGGGCGGGTGCGCGGGCGGACGGTGGTCGACCTGCGGCGCTGAGCCGGGGGCGCCGGGCGGCCACGCGAATCCGCGGATCCGCGGTACGTCGCGCGGCACGAGCCGCCGCGGCGGCGGTCAGCGCCCCGGCGCCGCAGCGACCGCGTCGCGCTGGGCGAGCCGCTGGCCCAGCAGGTAGCTGGCCAGCACCACGGCCACCACGCCGGCGCCGAACCACGGCGCCTTGTCGCCAGCCCAGGCGTCGACCGACGGCAGCGTCTGCGTGGCCGCACCGAGCGCGGCGGTCAGCAGGCTGACGCCGGACACCGCCAGCGCCATCACGCGCGAGGCGACGCGCCCGCGGGCGTCGGACCGGCGCAGCAGCCGCGCGATCCACCAGCCGTTGAGCCCGTCGGTCAGCAGCATGCCGATGACGAACAGCAGCGCCAGCGCGAGCGCCGGCTGCCAGCCGCCGAACTGCGCGGCCGTCACCGCGAACAGCGTGGCCTGGCTGACGGTGTCGAACGACAGCGCGAACAGCGAGCCGACGCCCATCACCGACAGCGGGTGACCGGCCCGCAGCAGCGCCGCGAACGCGCCGCTGCGCCAGCCGACCAGCACCGGCAGCTCGTGCGCCGGCGTGCGCCAGACGGCGGCGATGTTGACCAGCGCCAGCAGCGTCAGCACGCCGATCGACAGCCAGGCGCCGAAGGCGTCGAGCCAGGCCGGCACCTGCCAGGCGCTGGCGGCGAGCGACACCGTCAGCGCGACACCGGTGACGACCACGCCGTGGCCGAGCGAGAACAGCGCGCCGCAGCGCCGCGCCAGCCGCGGCCGCTCGCGCGCGTTGTGGCGGGTCAGCCCGTCGATCGCGGCCAGGTGGTCGGCGTCGAAACCGTGCTTCAGGCCGAGCAGCAGCACGACGAGCGCGAGGCCGAGGAAATCGCGCGGAAGGTCGGTCGGATTCATCGCGGCAACGCGTGGTGACGAGGTCGCCCCTCAGAGCGCCGCGGCCACGCCGGCCTGCTCGGCGCGCAGCCAGCCGTACCAGGCGTCGAGCCCTTCGCCGGTGTAGGCCGAGACCGGGAAGATCGCCAGCCGCGGGTTCACCTGGCGCGCGTTGTCGAGCATGCGCTGCAGGTCCACGCGCAGGTGCGGCAGCAGGTCGATCTTGCTCAGCAGCAGCACGTCGGCGCGGGCGAACATGTGCGGGTACTTCAGCGGCTTGTCCTCGCCCTCCGTCACCGAGAAGATCACGACGCGCGCGTTCTCGCCCAGGTCGAACAGCGCCGGGCAGACGAGGTTGCCGACGTTCTCGATCACCACCACCGAGCCGGTGCGCGGCTGCAGGCGCTGCAGCGCGCGCTCCAGCATGTCGGCTTCGAGGTGGCAGCCGGTGCCGGTGTTGATCTGCACCGCGGCGGCGCCGGTGGCGCGGATGCGGTCGGCGTCGTTGGCGGTGGCCTGGTCGCCTTCGACGACGGCGATGTCGACCGTGCCGCGCAGGTCGGCGATGCAGCGCTCCAGCAGCGTGGTCTTGCCGGCCCCGGGGCTGCTCATCAGGTTCAGCGCCAGCACACCGCGCCCGGCCAGCCAACCGCGGTTGCGCTCGGCCTTCGCCTGGTTCTTGCCGAGCAGCGCCGTTTCGAGCGCGATGGTCTGCGCGTCGCGGCCGGGGACGGGGAGGTCGTGCGGGTGCGCGTGGTCGTGCTCGTGGTCGTGCGGGTGCGCGTGGTCGTGCGGGTGCGCGTGGTCGCGCGGGTGCGCGTGGTCGTGGTCGTGCGCATGGCCATCGTCATGGGTGTGCACGTGGTCGTGGGCGTGCACGTGGCCATCACCATGGCTGTGGTCGTGCGCGTGCACATGGTCGTGCGCATGGGCGACATCGCCGTGCGCGTGGACATGCGTCGTCCCGTCCGCATGGGTGTGCGCTTGCCCAGGGGCGGCGGGCGCCGCTTCCAGGGTTGCCGTGCCGGTGCCGCAGCCACAGGTCACACACATGATTCGACCTCCATCTCGCGGATCTTCAGTTCGGTGCCCGCGACGATGCGCAGGCTCGGCGACGCGCACACCGGGCAGCGCCCGAGCGGCATCGTCATCGGGGGTTCGGCGCCGCAGGCATCGCAATGCCCACGGCCCTCGGTCTCGACGATCTCCAGCGCGGCGCCTTCGAGCGCCGTGCCCTGGCAGCAGATGTCGAAGCAGAAGCGGATCGCCTCGGCCAGCATGCCGGACAGCCGGCCGACCTCGACCGTCACGCGCAGCACCTTCTGCCCCTGCGCCTGCTCGCCGACGATCGCGACGATGCTGCGGGTGATGCCGAGTTCGTGCATGGCGCTCGCAGGCTCTCAGCAGATGCGCGGCAGTTGCTCGCCGACCAGCATGTCGACCACGCGCTCGCCGCCGAAGCGCGTGCCGAGGATCACGTGGCCGGCCGGCTCGGCGCGCACCTCGCCGACGATCGCCGCGCCGGCACCGGCCGGGTGCGCACGCATCGCCGCCAGCACCGCGTCGGCATGGCTGCGCGGCACCACCGCGGCGAGCTTGCCTTCGTTGGCCATGTACAGCACGTCCAGCCCGAGCATCTCGCAGGCGCCGCGCACCTCCGGCCGCACCGGCAGCGCCGCCTCGTCGAGCCGGATGCCCACGCGCGACGCAGCGGCGAATTCGGCCAGCACCGTCGCCAGGCCGCCGCGCGTGGCGTCGCGCAGGCAGTGGATGTCGGGGCACGCGGCGAGCATCGCCTGCACCAGCCCGTGCAGCGGCTGGCAATCGCTCTCGATCGAGCTGTGCAGCGCCAGTTCGTTGCGCGCCACCAGGATCGCGACGCCGTGGTCGCCCAGCGGGCCGTTGACCAGCACCACGTCGCCCGGCCGGGCGCGGGTGGCCGCGATGTCCACGCCGGCCGGGATCACGCCGATGCCGGCGGTGTTGACGAACAGCCGGTCGGCCGCGCCGCGGTTGACGACCTTGGTGTCGCCGGTGACGACCTCGACGCCCGCCCGCCGCGCCTGCGCCGCCATGCTGGCGAGCACGCGCTCCAGGTCGGCGGTGGCGAAGCCCTCCTCGATGATCAGCCCGCAGGACAGGCACAGCGGCAGCGCGCCCGACACCGCCAGGTCGTTGACGGTGCCGCAGACGGCCAGCGTGCCGATGTCGCCGCCGGGGAAGAACAGCGGCGAGATCACGTAGCTGTCGGTCGTGAAGGCCAGCCGGTCGCCGCGGGCGGACAGGTCGGCCAGGCGAAGCTGCGCCTGGTCTTCCAGCGCCGACAGCCGCGGGTTGTCGAAGGCGGGAACGATCAGCCGCTCGATCAGCTCGCGCATCGCGCGGCCGCCGCCGCCGTGCGCCATCGTGATCGTGGTGTCGCGGATGCTTGCCATGGGCCGGGCTCGTGGTTCGGGTTGGGGGATGCTCAGACGCCGGCGGCCGCGGTGGCCACGTCCGCCGCCGGGGCCGGCACCATCGTCGCCGCGGACGCCGTGTCCGACGCCGCGGGCGCGCGCCGGACGAGCGCGATGCGCGAATACTGGTGGTAGGCCGCACAGGCGCCTTCGCTCGACACCATCAGCGCGCCCAGCGGCGTCTCGGGCGTGCACAGCGTGCCGAACACCTTGCACTGCTGCGGCTTGATGATGCCCTTGAGCACCTCGCCGCATTGGCAGGACTTGGGGTCGGCGATCTTCAGGTTCGGCACCGAGAAGCGGCGCTCGGCGTCGAACGCCGCATAGGCCTCGCGCATGCGCACGCCGGAGTGGTCGATCGAGCCCAGGCCGCGCCATTCGAAGAACTCGCGCAGCTCGAACACACGCTGGATCGCGTCCAGCGCCGCGCCGTTGCCGCCGTCGGGCGCGACGCGCCGGTACTGGTTCTCGACCTCGCAGCGGCCCTCGTCGATCTGCCTGAGCACCATCCACAGCGACTGCAGGATGTCCAGCGGCTCGAAGCCGGCGACCACCAGCGGCCGGCCGTAGCGCGCCGCGATGAACTCGTAGGGCCGCGTGCCGATCACCATGCTGACGTGGCCGGGGCCGAGGAAGCCGTCGATCTGCAGGTCGGGCGAATCGAGGATCGCCTTGACGGTCGGGATGATCGTGATGTGGTTGCAGAACAGCGAGAAGTTGCGCAGGCCCAGCGCCTCGGCCTGCAGCACGGTCATCGCGGTGCTGGGCATCGTGGTCTCGAAGCCGAGCGCGAAGAACACCACCTCGCGGTCCGGGTGCTGGCGGGCCAGCGCCAGCGCGTCGAGCGGCGAGTACACGGTGCGCACGTCGGCGCCGCCGGCCTTGGCCTGCAGCAGGCTGCGGCGCGAGCCGGGCACGCGCATCGCGTCGCCGAAGGTGGCGAGGATCACCTGCGGGTGCTCGGCGATCGCCACGCAGTCGTCCACCCGGCCCATCGGCAGCACGCACACCGGGCAGCCCGGGCCGTGCACGAACTCGATCGACGGCGGCAGCAGGTCCTTCAGCCCGTAGCGGAAGATCGTGTGCGTGTGGCCGCCGCAGACTTCCATCACCTGCAGCGGGCGCGAGGCGCGGCGCGTCAGCGCGTCGGCCAGGCGCGTGATCTCGGCCACCAGCGAGCGCGCCAGCGCGGGGTCGCGGAATTCGTCGGCGTATTTCATCGCTTGTCTCTCATCGGGATGCGCCGGCGGCCGGCGGCGGGGCGTCCGGGCCGCGGTCGTCGGCCAGCAGCGTGTGCGTCAGGTCCCAGAGCACGTGGTAGAGCGCGACGTGCGTCTCCTGCACGCGGTGGATGCTGTCGGTGGGCACCACCAGGCAGAGGTCGACGTCGGGGCTCGCGCGCATGCGGCCGCCGTCGCCGCCGGCCAGGCCGAGCGTGGCGGCGCCGCGGCGCCGCGCGGCGGCGAAGCCGGCCAGCAGGTTCTCCGAGTTGCCGCTGGTCGAGATGCCGACCAGGCAGTCGGCCGGGCCGACGTGCGCCAGCACCTGCCGCGTGTAGACGTGCGCGAAGCCGACGTCGTTGGCGACGGCGGTGATCATCGCCATGTCCTGGCTCAGGTTGATCGCCGGCAGCGCCGGGCGGCCGGCGGTGACCGGGTGCTGGAACTCGACGGCCAGGTGCGCCGCGTCGCAGCTCGAGCCGCCGTTGCCCATCGTGTAGAGCCGCCCGCCGCGGCGGTAGCAGCGCGCGATGCGGTGCGCCGCGTCGACCACCGCCGCGCCCTGCTCGGCGAAGAAGCGCTGCTTGACCGCCACGCTGTCGGCCGCCTTCTGGCGAACCGATTCGAGCAGCGCGGCGTCGAGCGCCGCCGCGTCGCGCGGCACGCTGACGGCCTCGGCGGCGAGATGCGGGTAGAGGCCGGCGAGTGCGCTGTCGGTGCCCATGGCGTTCACCGTCACGTCGCGACCAGCCCGCTGGCCGGGGCGGAAGCCGTTGCCGACACGGCGGCGGACGCAGGCCCGGACGCAGCTGCGGTGGCGCTCGCGTTCGCGGGAGCGGGCGCGACCGATGACGCCCCGGCCCCACGCGCCAGCGCGGCATCCGCCTCGCGCATCGACTCGATCGTCTGCTGCGCCTCGCCGAGCATCTGCAGCACCTCCAGCGTCAGCCGCGCCTCGCGCTCGTCGATGCGGCTCATCGCGAAGCCGACGTGTACCAGCACCCAGTCGCCGATGCAGCCGTCGACCGGGTGCTGCGCGTCGACGATGCAGGCGATGTTGATCTCGCGCCGCACGCCGAGCACGTCGACCATCGCCAGCTTGTGCTCGCGCTGGGTGATCTGGACGATCTGGCCGGGGATGCCGAGGCACATGATGGAAGTCTCCGAAGGATGGGCGTCACGCCGCCAGCGCACGCGCCGCGCCGACCACCGCCTGGCCGAGCGCGATGCCGCCGTCGTTGCAGGGCACGCGGCGGTGCGACAGCACCTGGTAGCCGGCCGCGCGCAGGCGGGCCGACACCGCCTCGAACAGCGTGCGGTTCTGGAACACGCCGCCGGACAGCGCGACATGGCGCACCGGCGGCACGCCCGCGGGCAGCCGCTCGTTGTGGGCCTGCGCCAGCTGGTCGGCCATCGCCGCGACGGCGCGTGCCAGGCCGCGGTGGAAGCGCGCCGAGATCAGCGGCACCGGCGTGTCGAGGATCAGGTCGCCGAGCAGCGCGGTCCACATCGCCAGCGGCTCGATGTAGGGCAGCCCGCTGCCGCGCAGCCGCGGGATCGCGAACGGGTAGTCGAGCGTGTCGTCGTCGCTGCGCAGCGCGTCGGCATCGGCCCGCGCCTCCAGCTCGACCGCGCCCTGCCCTTCGTAGGCGGCCTGCTCGGTGCACAGGCCGAGCGCGGCGGCCACCGCGTCGAACAGCCGGCCGCAGGAACTGGCGAGCGGCGAATTGAGCTGCCGCTGCAGCATCGCGTCGAGCACCGCGCGCGGCTTGGCGGCCAGCAGGTCGTGCAGCGGCAGCTCGCGGTAGTTCATCGCGAACGCCGGCCAGCCGAGTTCGGCCATCAGGTGCGCGTAGGTGTTGCGCCAGGGCTCGCGCGCCGCCTGGTCACCGCCGAGCAGCGCCACCGGCTTGAAGCTGCCGCGGCGGTCGAAGTGCCGGTAGTCGGCGATCGCGAATTCGCCGCCCCACAACGCGCCGTCCTCGCCCATGCCCAGGCCGTCGAGCGCGATGCCGACGACCGGGCCGGCGTCCAGCGGCCAGGCGTTGTCGGCCAGGCAGGCGGCGACGTGGGCGTGGTGGTGCAGCACCTCGATCAGCGGCCGGCCGCTGCCGGCAGCGTCGTCGTGCGCGAGGCGGGTGGACGCGTAGCCCGGATGCCGATCGCAGGCGCGCCAGCGTGGCTCGACATCGAAGAAGCGCTGCAGGTCGTGCAGCGAACGCCGGTAGTCGGCGCGCGTCGC
>JBGAMJ010000099.1:0-19939 GCA_044223035.1 Piscinibacter sp. | reverse complement strand
CAAAGAATTGAAGTGAACTTCACTTCAGTGAGCGTTTAAGGTCACGAAGACCATGAACATACGATCTCTCGCATGCCCTTGGCACCCGCCTTGAACGCCCACGCTTATCGGCTGTTTGTTTGTTAAAGAGCTTTGCCTTTCGGCGCCTGCTTTTGATTTGTTGTCATCAGCAGAGACAGCGATTCTGACATGTTTTTTAATTCCCTGTCAATCGCTTGGCTTTTCAGCCACTTCGCTTTTGAACGCTTGGCTTTTGCCTTGCGGCGCCTTGCTCTCGTCAGCGAAGACCGCGACTATAGCACCGTTTTTTCAACGTGCGCAACTGCGCCGCCTCCATCGGCTGGCGGCCGCTCGGCGAGCGCAGCTTCAGGCACCGCGAACGGCTGCGCCGACAACGGTGCGCGCCGCCAGCTCTCGACGCAGCACGGTGGCAGCTGCGTGCGGGTCGTCGCTGCTTAGCAAGCCGGGCATCCGCGATGCCCAGCGTTGCGCGTCCGTCCGCAACACGCGCTGTTTGATGGACGAGATCTGGGACGGGTGCATCGAGAAGCTGCGCAGGCCCATGCCCAGCAGCACGTCGGTGAAGTTGGGATCGCCGGCCATCTCCCCGCAGACGCTGACGCCCTTGCCTGCCGCCGTCGCCTGGGCAATGGTCCCGGCGATGAGGTTCAGCACCGCGGGGTGCCACGGGTCGTAGAGATGCGCGACGGCCTCGTCGGCCCGGTCGATCGCCAGCGTGTACTGGATCAGGTCGTTGGTGCCAATGGACACGAAGTCGAACAGGCGCAGGAGGCTGCGAAGGATCAAGGCCGCTGCGGGCACCTCGACCATCGCGCCGACTTCCACGTCGTTGAAGGTCCGGCCGGCTTCGATGAGTTGCTGCTTGGCTCGGGACAGCGCTTCCAGCGTCTGCTGGGCCTCGCTCAAGTGCGCCACCATCGGCAGCAGCAACCGGACCTTGCCGTACGCGCTCGCGCGCAGGATGGCGCGCAACTGCTGCCGGAACATCCCGGGCTCCGACAGACTCCAGCGGATCGCGCGCAACCCCAGCGCCGGGTTCAGCGCATGGTCATGGCGCAGCTCGCTGGCCGACATCCTGTCGATCGGCTTGTCCGCACCGATGTCCACCGTGCGGATGGTGACAGGCAGCCCCTTCATTGCCAGTACGGCGGCCCGGTAGGCCTCGAACTGCTCGTCCTCGCCGGGCAACTCGCCGTCGCGGTTCATGAACAGGAACTCGCTGCGGAACAGGCCCACCCCGACGGCCCCGGCTTCGACGGCGGCGTCGGCGTCCTGTGGCAACTCGATGTTGGCCAGCAGTTCCACTCGGGCTCCGTCGAGCGTCACCGCGGGCGTGTGCCGCAGCCGTGACAGCCGGGCGCGCTCGAGCTCGCTCTGGCGCTGCCGGAACCGGTATTCCTCCAGCACGATCGGCGACGGGTTGACGATGACGATGCCTTCATCGCCATCGATGACCACCCAGTCGTCCTGGCGGATGATCCGGCTTGCCTCGCGCGTGCCGACGACAGCGGGGATGTCGAGGCTGCGCGCCACGATTGCGGTGTGCGACGTGCGCCCGCCGACATCGGTGATGAACCCGGTGAAGATGCTGCGCTTGAACTGCAGCATGTCGGCCGGCGCCACGTCGTTCGCCACCAGCACGAGAGGATCCTCGCCGGCGAAGTCGCGTGGGCTGGTAGGCGCAGCAGAATTCGTCGTCAGCAGGTCCGGGGCGCCGCGGTCGAGCGCCCGCAACATGCGCTCGACGACCTGCTCCAGATCGGCCTTGCGCTCGCGCAGGTAGTCGTCCTCCATCTCGTCGAACTGCCGCGCCAGCACTTCGAGCTGCGCCGAAAGCGCCCATTCGGCGTTGTAGTGCCGATCCTGAATCCACTGCTTCGTTGCACCGGTCAACGACTCGTCGTGCAGGAGCATCAGGTGCACGTCGAGCAGCGCCGACAACTCGGCGGGCGCATCCGACGGCAGGTCGCGTTGCAAAATGGTCAATTCGCCGGCAACCGCGTCGCGTGCCACACGCAGGCGGTCGATCTCGCCGGCCACGCGTGCGTCGTCGATGAAGTAGTGCGCCACGTCGACGCGGCTCGACGCCACAAGCACCGCGCGGCCGATGGCGACGCCGCGCGAAACCGGCAGTCCGAAGAGCTGGAAACTCATACAGTCATCCTGTCAGTGCACCGTTGCGGGGCCGACCGATGCGCGCTGGCGACGATGCCTGGGCCGGTGCCCCACCGGCCGGCGACCCTACTGGCCTTCGCCGAACTTGTCGTTGATCAATGCCAGCAACCCGTCCATCGCCGCGCGTTCGTCTTCGCCGGAGGTCTCGATCTCGACCTCAGTGCCCATCCCCGCCGCAAGCATCATCACACCCATGATGCTTTTCGCGTTGACGCGCCGACCGTTTCTGCTCATGAAGACATCGCTGCGAAAGCTGCTCGCCAGCTTCGTCAGCTTTGCCGACGCCCGTGCATGAAGCCCGAGCTTATTGCTGATGGTGATGTTGGTTCGGATCATGGGGGCCCGGTTTGAAAGCCTGATTCTGCGGGCGCGAGGTCGCCACCTGCATGACACCCTGAGTCGCGCCCGCCACGGCCCGTGCGACCAGCGTTTCCAGCGATTCGTCGGCGTATGACAGCGACCGCCACAACATCGGAACGTTGACGCCCGCGATCACCTTGACCCCGGCGCCCTCGACATGGCTGGCCAGGCGCTGCGCGACATTGCAGGGGGTGGCGCCGAAGACGTCCGTGAAGATCAGTGCCTCCGGATTGCGCACGGCTTCAAGCAATTCGCGTGCGCGCGATTCGATCTCTTCGGGCGGCATCTCCGGCGTCACGTCCAACACCTGGAGCTGCGCCGCGCGATCCGGAAACAGGTGCCCGGCGACCAACTTCAGGGCCGAGGCGAGCGGCGCATGGGCAACGATGAGAAGTCCGGGCATGGGGCTGGATTATTGAGCGGCAGTCCGTGTTCGCGGCGGGCCGGTACGGGCCATCCACGCCGGCCGAACCCTAACGCACGCCGCCATCGGGCAGACGACCGGCGAGGCGTGAACAACCCGCGGCGGTGGCGCAACGTCGATTTCGCACGTCATCACGGAGACTCAAGGCAGCCGGAGGCCGCCGAAGAACGCGTCGGCCGTTGTGGGCGCAACGCGCTCGCCGACCACCGTGGCCTGGAACACCCGCAGGCCCTTGACGAAGAACGCCACCTCCTCGCGCACCGGGGTGCCGTCGGGTCGTCGGCCGTCGATCGCCCAGCGCCGCGCCTGCGGGTTCGGCGTCATGCCGGCGACGACCATCTCGGAGACCGGTTCGGCGCGTCCAACGACGTTGTCGCGTGCCGCGTCGCGCAGCCGCTCGATCGTGGGCGTGATCCGGGCCGGATCGTCCAGCGGGACGTGACTGAGCGCGAAGGTGGTGCCATCGGCCGCGCACGATGCCAACGACATGCGGACCATGCCATCGGGAAGCGCCACCGGGCGCTCGAATCGATCCGGCTTGCAGGGGAACAGGGCGACGAGACCCGCGTCAGGAAAATTCACCTCGCGCCAGTCGAGCGCCGGCGAGCAGCCGCCGAGCAGGCCGCCCGAACCCAACGCGGCACCAACCGTCACCGCACCTCGCCGCCACCACCGGCCGATGTCCATCGAACGATTATGTGGGCCCGGCAAAGGTCACCGCGGCCGGCCGCCGGCCAGTGACAAATGCACACCCCCTTTCGTGGGAACCGGCGGCCGTCGACCCTGGCCCACATGGGCCCGACAGGGAACACTCGACCCCAGGTTGGCGTCGACGCGCGCCGCATCCCGCCCCGGGAATGCCACACCCTCCCCGATAGCGGGAATTTCAGGCCCATGAAGACCGACGAACAGGAAACGAGATGGACATGTCCGACGCGACGCGGCCGGCGGACCGGATGACGAGCTTCGACGCCGTCCAGGACGTCGACCTCAGTCGCTGGCAGCAACTGATCGGCGCGGTGGGCGGCGAAATCGCGATGCCGCTGACGGCGGCCCTCGAGCGCATCCAGGTGCTGACAGCCACCGGCCGGATCGACCGCGCCAGCCTGCGTGCCTTGCGCGAGGAGGTCGAGGCGGCCCGCCAGGCGGGCATGGCGGCGCAGCACCTGGCGCGCTTCGCGAGCGGCCACATGCGCCAGTCGCACGAACGGCTGCCGCTCGCCGACACCGTGCAGACGATGCTCGGATACCGCGCCCGCGAGACGCAGGCGCGCGGCGTCACGCTGAAGCCCGCGCTGAAGCCGGTCGACGTGATCGTCGATGCGTCGCTGCTGTTCAGCCTGCTGAACACGCTGCTCGACTGGGCGCTGGTGAACGCGCGCTCGCCGGTCGAGTTCTCGATCGACATGAAGAACTGGCCGCGCTGCCGCCTGCTGTGTGCGTTCGCGACGCTGCCGGCGGACCACTTGCACGCCGACCTTGCCCTGCCCGCCGCCGGGCTCGACTCGCTGGCCTGGCGCCTGGTCGAGCAGATCGTGTGGTCAATGGGGCTGACGCTGGCCCGTCAGTACGAAGCCCGCCGGGTCGTCGTGGCGATCGAATTCCCGCGCACCGCAAACGACGAACTCGAGGGCGCGAGCAGCCTGGAGCTGGACCACGGCCTCGCGATCGCCGGCCATTCGAAGCCGTTGGCTGGCAGCCACGTGCTGGTGGTTGCCTCGCGACGGGAGATGCGGGTGCGCGTGCGTGACGCGATCCGCCACATGGGCCTGATCGTCGACCTGGTCGCATCGATCGACGAAGCAGCGGATTTTTGCCGGGACGGCCTGCCGCATGCAATCGTCGTCGAAGGCACCCTGCGCGGCGAACGCCTCAAGCAGTTGCGCGCCGAGATCCGGGCCGAGGCGCCGGACTTCGTCTTCATCGAGATTGCCGAGGACGGCGCGAGCTTCGAGATGTCGGATACGGGCAACGATCGGATGGCCCGCGTTGGGCGTGATGCCGTCGAGCGCGCGCTACCGTCGGTGCTGATGTTCGAGCTGTCGAAAGCGCTGTGAGCCCTGCGCCTGACACGCCACGAGGCTACTTGAGCGACCCGAACACCTTCTGAAGGAGCGCACTGCCGGTACCGACCGGATCCTGTCGGATCTTGCGCTCCTCCTCGCCGATCACGAGGTAGAGGCCGTCCAGCGCCTTGCGGGTGACGTAGCGCTGCACGTTCGCGTCTTCCTTGGACACGAGCCCGAGACCGGCCGCCTTTCCCGCGACTGCGTTGTACTTGTCGGCCAGCGACACCTTCTCGGTCGCGCGCGTGACGATCGGCAGGAACTTGGTGGTCAGCGGTTCGCGCGTCTTGCCGGCAAAGAAATCGGTGGCGGCATGGTCACCGCCGGTCAGGATGCGCGTGGCGTCTTCGACGCTCATCGACTTCACCGCCGACACCAGCAGCGTCTTCGCTTCCGGCACGGCCGCCTCGGCCGCGCGGTTCATCGCGGTGATCAACTCGTCGACGCGGTGCTGCTGGCCGGTCATCTTCAGCAGGCCGGCGGCGTCCTCGAGAAAACCGGGCAGCGGAATGCGAACCTTCGGGTTGCCGAGGAATCCATCCGATTTGCCGAGCAGGTCGACCGCGATCGACGCCCCGCGTTCCAGCGCCGAACGGATGCCCAAGGCCGCGTCCGCCTGGCTGATGCCAGCCTGAGCGGCCGATCCGATCCCCAACCCCGCCAACAACCACCCTGCCGTAAACTCGCGACGCTGCATCAGGAAATCCTCGTATGAAAGTTCGCCATCTTGCGGCCGCCGCAGCCGTTCTGACAATCGGCGTCGGAGCCTACCTGACCTTCGAGACGGTCGGCGCGAGCACGCCGGCACCCTCGTTCAACTACACGCTGCTCGACGGCCGGACGTCCAACACCGACGCGCTGCGCGGCAAGGTCGTGCTGGTGAACTTCTGGGCCACGAGCTGCACCACCTGTGTGCACGAGATGCCGCAGATCGTCGCCACGCACGAGAAGTACAAGGCGCGTGGCTACGAGACGCTGTCGGTGGCGATGAGCTACGACCCGCCGGCCTACGTGATCCGCTTCGCCGAGACACGGCAACTTCCATTCAGCGTCGCGATCGACAACACCGGCAGCATCGCGAAGAGCTTCGGCGACGTGAAACTGACGCCGACCAGCGTGCTGATCGACAAGAAGGGCCGGATCGTCAAGCGCTTCGTCGGCGAGCCCGACTTCGCGGCGCTGCACCAGTTGGTCGAGAAGCTGCTCGCCGAAGCCTGAGAGGCCCCGGGCCGGCTCAGCCCCCGGCAGGGGCGGCGTCCACGACGCCGACACCTGCCGCATGCGCCTGCTGGTCGGCGTGATAGCTCGAGCGCACCATCGCCCCCACGGCGGCGTGCGTGAAACCCATCTCGTAGGCGGCTTCCTCGAACATCCGGAAAGTGTCCGGATGCACATAGCGGCGCACCGGCAGGTGGTGGCCGCTCGGCGCCAGGTACTGGCCGATCGTCAGCATGTCGATGTCGTGCGCGCGCATGTCGCGCATCACCTGCAGGATCTCGTCGTCGGTCTCGCCCAGGCCGACCATCACGCCGCTCTTGGTCGGCACGTCAGGCGCGAATTCCTTGAAGCGTTTCAGCAGGTTCAGGCTGAACTGGTAGTCCGACCCCGGGCGTGCCTCCTTGTACAGGCGCGGCGCGGTTTCCAGGTTGTGGTTCATCACGTCCGGCGGCGCGGCCTTCAGGATGTCGAGCGCGCGGTCGAGTCGGCCGCGGAAATCCGGCGTCAGGATCTCGATGCGCGTGGCCGGCGACAGCTCGCGCGTGCGCTGGATGCATTCGACGAAATGGGCGGCACCGCCGTCGCGCAGGTCATCGCGATCGACGCTCGTGATCACGACGTACTGCAGCTTCAGCGCCGCGATGGTCTTGGCCAGGTTCACCCAGCTCGCGCGTGCGCTGGATGCATTCGACGAAATGGGCGGCACCGCCGTCGCGTAGGTCATCGCGGT
The DNA here is from genome assembly GCA_044223035.1 of Piscinibacter sp. Classification (GTDB taxonomy): domain Bacteria; phylum Pseudomonadota; class Gammaproteobacteria; order Burkholderiales; family Burkholderiaceae_C; genus JBGAMJ01. The sequence goes on along the minus strand of JBGAMJ010000099.1, from coordinate 12,945 downwards.
CGACGCTCGTGATCACGACGTACTGCAGCTTCAGCGCCGCGATGGTCTTGGCCAGGTTCACCGGCTCGTCCGCATCCAGCGGGTCGGGTCGGCCGTGGCCGACGTCGCAGAACGGGCAGCGCCGGGTGCACTTGTCGCCCATGATCATGAAGGTCGCGGTGCCCTTGCCGAAGCATTCGCCGATGTTCGGGCAGCTCGCCTCCTCGCAGACGGTGTGCAGCTTGTGCTCGCGCAGGATCTGCTTGATCTCGTAGAAGCGCGTGCTCGGCGAGCCCGCCTTGACGCGGATCCAGTCGGGCTTTTTCAGCGTGTCGGCCGGCACCACCTTGATCGGGATGCGGGCCGTCTTGGCCTGGGCCTTCTGCTTGGCGGTGGCGTCGTAGGCCTGCGCGTCCTGGGGCTGACGGATCACGTGGTCGGTGGACATGGGCGGTTCAGCGTTGGGTAGATCGAGGGCGTGGAGCTCGGGGCGTGGCCGCGACGCGACAGTCGTCGGGCGACACGCGCTCAGGGAGCGAGGTGGACGGCCAGGCGCTCGCCGAGCCGCTCGGCCGCGGTGCCCCAGTCCGCGGGGACGCCGAGTGTAGCCAAGTCGATCGCCGCCAGCCCGGCATAGCCGCAGGGGTTGATGCCGCCGAACGGCCGCAGATCCATTGCCACGTTCAGCGCCACGCCGTGGTAGCTGCAATGCCGGCTGACCTTGATGCCGAGCGCGGCGATCTTGCCAAGGCCGTCGAATGCGTGCGCGTCCAAGCCGTCCGCAACCCGTTCGGCTGGCGAACGGGCGTCGATCGCGGCGTGGCCGAACGGATCGTCCATGCGCACGTAGATGCCCGGCGCACCGGCCACGCGGTGCCCGGTGACGCCGAACGATTCCAGCGTCTTCAGCACGCTGTGTTCGAGCCGGTAGACGTATTCCTTGACGAAGATGCCGAGCCGCTTCAGATCGATCAATGGATACGCGACGACCTGGCCGGGGCCGTGGTACGTCACCTGGCCGCCGCGGTTGGTGCGCACCACCGGGATGTCATGCGGATTCAGCACGTGCTCCGGCTTGCCCGACACCCCCTGCGTGTACACGCTCGGGTGCTCGCACAGCCAGATCTCGTCCGGCGTGTCGGGCTGTCGCGCCGCGGTGAAGGCCTGCATCGCCTCCAGCGTCAGGAGGTAGTCGACGCGGCCGAACCGACGCACGGTCGGTCGTTCAACCGCGGCCGTCGCGGTGACGGCGCGATCTCCGGTCACAGCACGACCTTGACCATCGGGTGCGTCGACAGCGTTCGGTACAGCTCGTCGAGCTGCTCGCGGCTGGTGGCGGTGACCGTCACCGTGACGCCCAGGTACTTCTGCCCCTTGCTCGGCCGGATCTCGACGGTCGCGGCGTCGAATGCCGGGTCGAACTGGCGCGCGACGGTGACGACCGCGTGCACGAATCCGTCGCTGTTCAGCCCCATCACCTTGATCGGGAACGCGCTCGGGTAGTCGATCAGCGAGGCGCGCGAGGTCGGGGTGGCGGGGCTGTCGTCGGTCATGGTGGTGTTCATACGGCGCCAGATGCGGCCGCTGCGCCGGGTTTCAAACGACGGGCTCCAGGCAGCAGAGTCACGTCGACTGCAAGCCCTTGGCGCGCTGGTAGGCCTCGTACAGCCGCGCGTACACCGGCCCAGGCTTGCCGCGCAGCGCGCCGTGGCCGATCGGCTCACCGTCGAGCGTGGTGACGGGGAGCACCTCCTTCGAGGCGGAACTCAGCAGCAGTTCGTCGGCGGCGCGCACGTCGGATTCCTGGATCGGCCGCAGGTTGAAGGCGATGCCTTCTTCCTCGCACAGCTCGCGGATCAGCTCGTAGCGGATGCCTTCGAGCACGTGGTCGCTCTTCGGCGGGCCGAGCACCGCGCCCTCGTGCACGACCCAGACGTTCGACGACGCCGCCTCGGTGAGAAACCCGTCGCGGAACATCACCGTTTCCACCGCGCCGCGCTCGGCCGACATCTGCCGCGCCAGCACGTTGCCGAGCAGCGAGGTGCTCTTGATGTCGCCGCGTTCCCAACGAAAATCGCGCGCGGTGATGCAGGCGACGCCGTGGTGGCGCTGGTCGGCCGACGGGGACCGGATCGGATTTGCCATCATGAACACGGTGGGCGGCGTGTCGTCCGGGAACACCGGATCGCGCGGCGCCACCCCGCGCGTCACTTGCAGATACACCGACAGGTCGGCCGCCGGGTGCGCCACGACCAACCGCCGGCAACGATCCAGCCATTCGACGTTCGTGTGCGGAGACGCCATGTGCACCTTTTCCAGGCTGCGCGCGAGCCGCGCGAGGTGCTCGTCGAAGCGGAACAGGCGCCGGCCGTAGACGGGGATCACCTCGTAGACGCCGTCGCCGAACAGGAAGCCCCGGTCGAGCACCGAGACCCGGGCCTGGTTCAGCGGCAGGAACTCACCGTTCAGGTAGCACAGCGTGTCGGGGATCGTCAGCATGGCCGCTCCGGACGCATCGCGTCGGCGCCCCGGAACCGGGGCGCGGGCGGGCAGCTTACTTGATCCAGAGCCGGATCGCGTCCCAGGCGCGGCCGAGGATGCCGGCCTGCTCGACCGGCTCCAGCACCACCAGCGGCACCTCGGTGACCGGCGTGCCAGCCGCGGTGCTGACCTTCAGCACGCCGACCTTCTGGCCCTTGGCCAGTGGCGCGAACAGCGGATCGGTGCGCTCGATCTTCGTCTGCAGCTTGCCGCCCTCGCCGCGCGGCACCGCGACGTACACCGCCCCGGCGGCGCCGAGCTTGGCCTCGTCGGCCTTGCCCTTCCACACCGGCGCGGTCGCCATCGGCTTGCCGTCCTCGAACAGCCGCACCGCGTCGAAGGCCTGGAAGCCCCAGTTCAACAGCTTCTGGCTCTCGTTGGCCCGCGCCTCGCCCGAAGTGGTGTTCAGCACCACGCTCAGCAGGCGGCGCTTGCCGTTCGGGAAGTCCCGTTGCGCGCTCGCGACGAGGCAGTAGCCCGCCGCCTCGGTGTAGCCGGTCTTCAGCCCGTCCACCGACGGGTCGCGGCGCAGCAGCAGGTTGCGGTTCGGCTGGGCGATGTTGTTGTACTTGAACTCCTTCAGCGAGTAGTACGGATAGAACTCCGGGAAGTCCCGGATGATGTGGCTGGCGATCAACGCCAGGTCGCGCGCGCTGCTCTTGTGCCCGGCCTCGGTCAGCCCTGTGACGTTCTTGAACGTCGTGTTCTTCAGGCCCCAGGCCTGCGCCTGCCGGTTCATCCCGGCGACGAACTGGTCGAGCGTGCCGCTGACGCCCTCGGCCAGCGCGACGGCCGCATCGTTGCCCGACTGCACGATCTCTCCCTTGAGCAGTTCGTCGACGGTCGGCGTCATCGTCGTGTCGATGAACATCAGCGAGCCGCCGCCCTTGCGTTCGGCCCAGGCGCGCAGGGACACCGGCAGCTTCTGTTCCAGCGTGATCCGCTTCTCCTTCAGTGCGGTGAACACCAGGTAGGCGGTCATCAGCTTGGTCAGCGAGGCCGGGTCGGCCGGTGCGTCGGCATCACGCTCGGCGAGCGTCTGGTTGGCCGTCAGGTCGAGCAGCAGGTAGCTCTTGGCGGCCAGTTCCGGCGTGACCGGCGCTTGCGCGACGCTGGCGGCTGCCAGCGAAAGGCCAAGGATCAGGGCGAGCAATCGTTTCATCTGGGGCACGGTGAATGGAGTACGTGGAAAGCCGCGGGCCGGCCCGGCGAATGCGCCGAGCCGCCGGACGGCCCGGGATCAGGCGGCGGGCGCCTGCAACTGGCGGACGACCTCGGTGCGCAGCAGGCCGAGCTGTCCGTGGAAGAAATGGCCGACGCCGGGGAAGACGATGACCGGCAGCGACTGCGGACGCGCCCAGTCGAGCGTGGCCGACAGCGGCACCACCTCGTCGGACTCGCCGTGGATGACGATGGTGCCCGGCGGCACCGTGGGCACCTGCTGCTTCTGCGTCGACGGGCCGACCAGCACCAGCCGTTGCGGGCGCCGGGCGGCGTCGAGGCTGCTGGCCGCTTCGGCGGCGATGAAGCCACCGAACGAGAAGCCGGCGAGCCACCACGGCGCGCCTTCGGGCACGTGGGCGGCGATCACGGCAAGCGCATCCTCGAGCTCGCCGCGGCCCTCATCCCAGGCGCCCTGCGACGCGCCGACGCCACGGAAGTTGAAACGCACGCTGCGGCGGCCGAGTTGCAGCGCGACACGCGCCAAGGTCTGCGCCACCTTGTTGTCCATCGTGCCGCCGTGTTGCGGGTGCGGATGGCAGATCACCATCGTGCCGGCGGGCTCGCCTGCCGGCAGGTCGATGGCGCATTCGATCGCCCCGGCCGGGCCGGGAATCAGCACGCGCTGTGTGTGGGAATTCATGGGCTCAGCGCAACCGGTCAACGGCCGATGTCGGGCGGCAGGAGCAGGCGTTCGACGATGCGGCCGTTCTTCAGGTGCGAGTCGACGATCTCGTCGATGTCGGACTTGTCCACATACGTGTACCAGACCGCCTCCGGGTACACCACCGCCACCGGCCCGCCGGCGCAGCGGTCGAGGCAGCCGGCCTTGTTGACGCGCACGCCACCCGGCCCGGCGAGCTGTTCCTTCTTGACCCGCGACTTGCAGTGGTCGAAACCGGCCTGCGCGTCGTGGTCGGAGCAGGACGCCTCGCCGTTGTCGCGCTTGTTCAGGCAGAAGAAGATGTGCCGTTCGAAATAGCTCATGCCGAGCATTCTACGGACGCCCCTGGGTTCTCCCGGAATCGCCGGGCGCGTCGCGCGCCGCCACGCGCGCCAGCAGATGCGCCATCGCCGCGTACGGCCAGAGCCACCCGACCCACTGCGCGACGCCGTGGAAGCGGATGAACCGACCCTGCTCCCAGCCCTGCAGGCTGTCGGCGAAGTACGGGTCGGCGGGCGCCTGCGATACCAGCGTGACCAGTGCGGCGAGCGCCATCAGGCCGAGCGCCGCCGCGGCGCGCCGCGGCACCCAGCACAGCGCCAGGCCGGCCAGCAGCCCGAAGCCCGCAGCGGCGATCACGAACGGCGACGCCCAGGCCAGCGCATGCTGCGGGCCGAAATTGAGCGCGGTGGACAGCGTCGTGGTCATCACCCCGACGCCCCCGGCGCCCGCCAGCAGGATCAGCCGACGCCAGCCTGCCCGCGCCACCGCGAACGCCACCAGGCAGGGGCACAGCACACCCAGCGCGGTGACCATGAACTCCCCGCCCGCGGTCAGGCCAGCCGATGTGAACTCCACGTCCTCCAGCCAGGATTCCAACTGCTGCGAGACCGTGGTGTCGGCCAGCGCGACAGACAGCACCGATTGCAGCCGCGGCAGCACCTGGCCGAGGCCGAACGGCAGCGGCGCCGGAAACAGCAGCCCGACCGGCCACAGCAGCAGCAGCCACAGGCCGCCGGCACTGCGGTCGATGAACCAGCGGTCGCGCACGCGCTGCCAGCGCTCGACGCCGCCGTAGGCGTGCAGCAGCACCCCGATCGACGCACCGACGAGGGCGCCCGCGGCATTCAGCCCCAGATCCAGGTTCGACGACACGCGCTTCGGCAGGTAGTTCTGCAGCCCTTCCATCGTCAGCGACAGCAGGCTGCCGAGCACCACGGCACGGGCGAACGACAGCGTGACCGAGCTGCCGGAGCGCGCGCCGGCGGCGAACAGCAGCCCACCCAGCGGCACGTAGCCCAGCAGGTTCGACACCAGGTCGAAGCCCGTCCACCAGCGCGGCCAGGGCGCGCCAAGGAAAGCCCACGGCGACACGCCCGGCCAGCGCCAGTCGGAAAACGGATACAGGCTTGCGTAGACGATCAGCGCCGCGTAGCTCCAGGCCAGCGGCGTGGCCGAACTGCGGTGGCGGTACGGTCCCGGGGCCATGGGCGAAGTGGACTTCCAGTGCCGCCGCAGCGGCCTCGATCAGAACGGCTTGACGACCACCAGCACGACGATCGCCGCGAACACCAGCACCGCCGACTCGTTGAAGACGCGGAACCAGCGCTCGCTGCGGCGGTTGGCGAACTGCTCGAACTTGCGCAGCATCGAGCGGCAGGCGTGGTGGTAGCCGATCGCCACGACCACCAGCAAGAGCTTCAGGTGCAGCCAGCCGCCGGCGTAGGCCGCGCGATTCGACAGCCACAGCAGCAGCCCGAGGCCGACCGCCGGGATCATCAGCAGGCTGGTGAAGCGATACAGCTTGCGCGCCATCAGCAGCAGGCGCTCGCGTTCGGCGTGGCTGTCGGCCGGCACCAGGCACAGGTTGATGAACAGGCGCGGCAGGTAGAACAGCCCGGCGAACCAGCTGCTGACGAAAACGATGTGAAAGGCCTTGACCCAGAGATGCACGCTGCTCATCCGGGGGATTATCGGGCGCGGGCCCGCGTGGGCCTGGCCGCCTTGCCGCAGCCTGTTTGCCGGGATGCGACGCCCGACCAAGAAAAAAGCCCCGACTTGCGGCCAGGGCTTGAAAAGCCTTAACGCTGTCAACACGGTAAGGCACCTGCTCAGGGAGGAAAAGCAGGGAATGACAACCTTGCGGCTATCATCCACCGGCAATTTTAGCAGACGCCCCGGGAAATTGAAGGGGCCGCTCACATCGGGTCAGACCCCAGTAAGGCGCGGCTCGGTGGCGGTCGCCGGCCCGCCGTCCCGGCATCTGCCCCACCCTCGGAAGCACCGCCGTGGCCCACTTCGCTCCCTATCCCGCAAGCCGCCCGCGGCGGCTGCGCCGCGACGAATTCACCCGCACGCTGGTGCGCGAGCACCGGCTGCATGCCGGCGACCTGATCCTGCCGGTGTTCGTGCAGGCCGGCCGCGACCGCGTGCACGACGTTCCCTCGATGCCCGGCGTGCAGCGCTTGAGCGTCGACCGGCTGCTGCCCGTGGCCGAACAGTGCGTGACGCTCGGCGTGCCGGTGCTCGCGCTGTTCCCGGTAGTCGATCCTTCGCTCAAGACCGAGGACGGCCGCGAGGCGCTCAACCCCGAAGGCCTGGTGCCGACGGCGGTGCGCGAACTGAAGAAGCGCTTCCCCGAACTCGGCGTGCTGACCGACGTGGCGCTCGACCCCTTCACCAGCCACGGCCAGGACGGCCTTCTCGACGGCGACGGTTACATCATCAACGACGACACCGTCGCGGTGCTCGCCAAGCAGGCGCTGGGGCAGGCCGACGCGGGCGTCGACATCGTGGCGCCGAGCGACATGATGGACGGCCGCATCGGCGCGATCCGCCTGGCGCTCGAGGGCGCCGGCCACATCCACACGCGGATCATGGCCTACAGCGCGAAGTACGCGAGCGCCTTCTACGGCCCGTTCCGCGACGCCGTCGGCTCGGCCGCCAACCTCGGCAAGAGCAACAAGAAGACCTACCAGATGGACCCGGCGAACACCGACGAGGCGCTGCGCGAGGTGGCGCTCGACCTCGCCGAAGGCGCCGACATGGTGATGGTCAAGCCCGGCATGCCGTACCTGGACATCGTGCGCCGCGTGAAGGACGAATTCCGCGTGCCCACCTTCGCCTACCAGGTCAGCGGCGAGTACGCGATGCTGAAGGCGGCCGCCGCCAACGGCTGGCTCGACCACGACGCGGTGATGATGGAGAGCCTGCTCGCATTCAAGCGCGCCGGCGCCGACGGCGTGCTGACCTACTTCGCGCTCGACGCGGCGCGGCGGTTGAAGGCCGAGTGACGGCGCAGGATCGGGTGGCAGCCGCCTCGCGGTCGGTGCCGATGCGCGTCTTCCACATCCTCGGCGACCAGTTCAGCGAGCTGACCGAGCTGCCGGCCGCGCTGCCGCCGACCGGTTACCTGTGGGTGGGCACCGCGCGCGGCGAGTTCGAGACCCGCACCGCGGAAATCCAGTCCGCCCTGCAGCGCTGGACCGGCGGCCAGGTCGTCGACCTGCACGTCAGCGACCTGCTGAACCAGCAGCTTCCGTCGCACTTCGACTACACGTCCTGGTACGACATGCTGGTATTTCGGCGCCTGGCTGCCGGCATGGCCACGGCGTCGCCGGGCGCAGACGACGCCCCCACCGGCAAGCCGAACGCCCGCCAGTCGCTGGAGGCCATCGACACCAGCCCGGTCGGCTTCGTGGTGTTCGACCGCGTGCTGCTGACCGTGCATCCGACCGACTGCCAGGTGCGCGACCATTTCGCCAACCGGCTGCAGATGCAGGTGCAGGGCCAGGGCGCCGCCGAGACGCGCCAGGGCGGTCGCCTGCCGACCGGCCCGGCGGACCTGATGCTGCGCATGGTCAACCACATGGTCGACAGCTACCTCGACCTGCGCCGGCTGCTGACGCGTCAGTTCAGCGCGCTGCAGCAGGAGCTCTTCAGCCCGCGCAGCCCGGGCGATGCCTGGCTGCTGCTGCTCGAATCGCGCAACGCACTGCACCTGCTCGAGGACACCTGCGAGGACCAGCGCGCCGCCATCACCGAATGGATCGACTCGATGGACGAGTGGCCGCCGGAGAGCGAGCCGGCCGCGCGCCGCGACCGCGAACTGCTGCGCGTGCGCTCGCGCGACGTGCTCGAACACATCGAGCGCGTGCTGACCCACGTGCGGCGGCTGGAGTCGTCGGCCGAGACCGCGGTGCAGATGCACTTCTCGGCGCAGAGCCACCGCGCGAACAACATCATGCGCACGCTGACGGTGCTGACGGCGATCTTCCTGCCGCTGAACCTCGTCACCGGCTTCTTCGGGATGAACTTCGAGGGCCTGCCGCTGATCCACAGCGCGCGCGGCTTCTGGATCGTCTTCTTCGTGATGCTCGGGCTGGGCGTAGGCATGAGCGCCTTCTTCTGGCGCAAGCGCTACCTCGGCTCGCAGCGGCACTGAACCGCGGGGCCGGGGACCGGCGGGCGTCAGCGCGCGTACGGATCGGCGAAGCCGAGCCCGCACAGCAATTCCGTCTCGCGCGACTCCATCTCGCGCGCGTCGGCGTCGTCCTCGTGGTCGTAGCCCTGCGCGTGCAGCGCGCCGTGCACCAGCAGGTGCGCGTAGTGCGCCTCCAGCGCGATGCCCTGCTCGCGCGCCTCGCGCTCGACGACCGGCGCGCACAGGATCAGGTCGGCGACGACCACCGGCTCGGGCTGGTAGTCGAAGGTCAGCACGTTGGTCGCGTAGTCCTTCTTGCGGAAGTCGCGGTTCAACGTGCGGCCTTCCTCCTCGCCGACGATCCGCACCGTGATCTCGGCAGGCCGCTCCAGCGCGGCGCGGATCCAGCGCGCGACACGATGTCGCGGCAGCGAGGCGCGGGGCGCGGGATCGGCGAACTGCAGCGAAAGCGCCAGCGTCGGCCGCGTCATGACGCGTCGTCGCGTTCGATCTGCGCCGCCTCGTAGGCCTCGACGATGCGCGCGACCAGCGGGTGGCGCACCACGTCGGCCGCGGTGAAGTGCGTGATCGCGATGCCGCGCACCCGGCGCAGCACGCGCTCGGCCTCGATCAGGCCGCTTTCGCTGCCGCGCGGCAGGTCGATCTGGCTCACGTCGCCGGTGACGACGCACTTGCTGCCGAAGCCGATGCGCGTCAGGAACATCTTCATCTGCTCGGGCGTCGTGTTCTGCGCCTCGTCGAGGATCACGAACGCGTGGTTCAGCGTGCGCCCGCGCATGAAGGCCAGCGGCGCGACTTCGATCAGCCCCTTCTCGAACGCCCGGCCGACCTTGTCCAGCCCCATCAGGTCATACAGCGCGTCGTACAGCGGGCGCAGGTAGGGGTCGACCTTCTGCGACAGGTCGCCCGGCAGGAAGCCGAGCCGCTCGCCGGCCTCGACCGCCGGACGCGTCAGGATGATCCGCTGCACGCTGTTGCGCTCCAGCGCGTCGACCGCGCAGGCGACGGCGAGGAAGGTCTTGCCGGTGCCGGCCGGGCCGATGCCGAAGGTGATGTCGTGCTCGAGGATCTGGCGCAGGTACTGGTGCTGGTTGCGGGTGCGGCCGGCCAGGTCGGCGCGCCGCGTGCGCAGCACCGGTTCGCCGTCGACCGGCGCGGCGGCGCCATCGCCGTCGGCATCCACCGCGTGCAGGCGCCGGCGCCGCGCGGGCGCGGCGTCGGCCGCGGCTTCGGCCAGCGCGAGCTGCATCGCCTCGGCTGGGATGGGCGCGCCGGCGCGGTCATACAAAGCCTGCAGCAGCGCGACGGCGCGCTCGGCCTGCGCCTTGCCGCCCTCGATGCGGAAGGACTCGTTGCGGCGCGAGATGCTGACGTCGAAAGCCGATTCGATGTCGCGCAGATGCCCGTCCATGCTGCCGCACAGGTGGGCCAGGCGGGCGTTGTCGAGCGGGATGAAGGCGTGGCGGAGAATCACGAAGGAGGGGCGGCGATCGGAGCAGGCGGGACCCGATTGTGGCTCCAAGCGTGCCGAAGTTGGCAGCAAGCCCGGCAGGGGCATCCTGCACAATCGTCCGCCATGCCGCAGTACCCGCCGACGACGCCCCACCGCTGGATCCTCGCGTGCCTGCTGTGGCTGACCGGCCTGCTCTCGTTGGCATGGGCGCCGCCGGCGGCGGCCCAGACGCTGCGCATCGAGGAGGCAACGGCCGTCTCCAGCGCGGCCGACCGCTTTCCGGAGCAGGAGGCAACCCGCGTCGTCAGCCTGCCCGACGACTGGGCCGAAACCTGGCCGCACCACGACGGCATCGTCTGGTACCGCGTGCGCTTCGACCTGCCGGCCGGCGCACCGGCCGACGACCTGCTGGCGCTGTATGCCGACCGCGTCTGCAGCAATTTCGAGGTGATGCTGAACGGCCGGCGCATCCACCGCAGCGGCAACCTGAACGAGCCGATCTCGCGCCATTGCGCCGATCCGCAGCTCGTGTCGCTGCCGACGGCGCTGCTGCAGACGCACAACGTCGTCGACCTGCGGGTGCAAGGTTCGGCGCTGCAGCGGGTGTCGGCCCGCCAGCATGCCGGCGGGCTGTCGGCGGTGCAGATCGGCAGGCTGCAGGAACTGACCTCGCTGCAGGCGAGCCACGCCTTCTGGAGCGTCACCAGCGTGCAGATGGTCGGCGCGACGCTGCTGGTGCTCGGCGGCTTCATGCTGGCGCTGTACGCGATGAACCGCGGCGAGGTCTACCTGCTGTATTTCGGCGCGCTGCTGGTGGCCTGGTCGCTGCGCTCGGCGGGCGGCTGGTGGCGCGACTACCCGGTCGACACCGGCACCGTCGAATTCCTTCTGTGCGCGATGTTCCCGCTGATCGCCGCCTGCGCGATCCAGTTCCTGCTCAGCTACGCCGGGCTGCGCTCGCGCCCGGCCGAGGCGGCGCTGCTGCTGCAATGCCTGCTGGCGCCGGCCAGCCTGCTGATCGCCGGGCGCTGGCACCTGTTCGCCGCCGCCTGCGCCTGGTACGCCCTGCTGATCGCCGAGACGCTCGCCGCGATGGGCGTGTACCTGCGGACCACCCGACGCAAGCGCCCGCAGGACTTCCTGCCGATGGCGGTGATCCTGTCGGGCCTGGCGCTGCTGGTGCTGTACGAACTGGCGATCCAGCTTCGGCTGTCGCCGCGGCTCGGCTTTCCGTGGCTGCACTTCGCGGTGCCGGTGCTGCTGTTCGCGATCGGTGCCAGATTGCTGCAATTGTTCGCCCGCGCGCTGAAGACGGCCGAGGCGACCCGCAACAGCCTGGAAGACCGGGTGCGCGAGGCCACCGCCGAGATCGAGCGCAACTTCGCGCAGTTGTCGGAACTGCGGGTCGAGCAGGTGACGGAAAAGGAGCGCAAGCGCATCGCCGCCGACCTGCACGACGACCTCGGCGCCAAACTGCTGACGATCGTGCACACCAGCGAGAGCGAACGCATCTCGACGCTGGCGCGCGAGGCGCTGGAGGAGATGCGCCTGTCGGTGCGCGGGCTGACCGGCAAGCCGGTGCGGCTGGCCGATGCGCTGGCCGACTGGCGCGCCGAGATCGTCTCGCGCCTCGGCCAGGCCAACATCGAGGCCGACTGGCGCGGCCCGCCCGAAGACGTCGACCACCTGCTGCCGGCGCGCGCCTACGTGCAGACCACGCGCATCCTCCGCGAGGCGATCAGCAACATCATCAAGCACAGCGGTGCCTCGCATTGCAAGGTGCGCACCTCGGTGCGCGAACGCGACTTCGGCGTGTTGGTGCAGGACAACGGCCGAGGCATCCCGCTCGAGCTCGACGGCAAGCTCGATCGCGGCCACGGCATGTCCAGCATGAAGCACCGGGCCAAGCAGTTGCAGGGCCAATGCCTCGTCGAGTCGGGCCCGGGCTACGGCACCGTGATAAGGCTCACGCTGCCACTTTGAACACGGGGTTCCCGCGCTGCTAGGATTTCCCCTTGCTTTACAGCCGCTTTGCGGAGGTGCCATGAACAACATCCTGCTGCTCGAAGACCTGCCGGAAATCCGGGCGTGGATGAAGACCTTGGTCCTCCAGGTGTTCCCCCATTCGCTGATTTCCGAAGCCGCGCGCGTGCACGACGCGCTGGAACTCATCACCGCGGTCAAGTTCGACCTGGCGCTCGTCGACCTCGGCCTGCCCGACGGCTCGGGCGTCGACGTGGTCGCCGCGCTGCGTGAATCGCAGCCGGAGGCGCAATCGGTCGTGGTCACGATCCACGACGACGACGACCACCTGTTTCCCGCACTGCAGGCCGGCGCCTTCGGCTACCTGCTGAAGGAGCAGGCGCGCGAACTGATCGCCGAGCAGCTCAAGCGCATGAGCCAGGGCGAGCCGCCGCTGTCGCCGTCGATCGCACGCCGGGTGATCTCCCACTTCGCGGCGCAGACGCGCCGCCAGGAGCGCCCGCACAACCTGCCGCATGTCTCGCTCACCGAGCGCGAGAACGAGGTGCTGCTGCGTGTCGCCAAGGGATTCACGCTGCCGGAGATCGGCGTGCAGCTGAACCTGTCGCGCCACACGATCGCCGACTACGTCAAGCAGATCTACCGCAAGCTCAACGTGAG
>JBGAMJ010000098.1:0-20794 GCA_044223035.1 Piscinibacter sp. | reverse complement strand
GCCCGGCGCGCTCATGGTGTCGCGCCGCCGCCAGCGCGCCAGCCCTCGCCGCGCAGGACATCCACCGGTTCGCCTGTCGTCAGCCGGCGGACGGGCGCGTTCACCGCTCGTCCCCCCGGCTGCGCTCGAACGCGAGCAGCTTGTCGATGCCGGCGAGGTAGACCATCACCTGGCCGGGCGTGAGCTGCGCCACCTGCTCGGGCGTCCAGCCGAAGTGGCGGGCCAGCATCAGGTGGGCGCGCGTGGCCGGCGCGTCGAGCGCGGCGTCGAAGGCCTCGCCTTCGGCCGACAGCCCGCTCGCGCGGTTGACCTCGCCGACGAGGAAGTGCACCAGCCCGACATGCAGCTGACGCACCTGGTCGAGCGACAGCGCGGGCTCGACCAGCGCCTCCTTGACGATCAGCAGCGGAACCAGCGAGGCGTCGTCGCGGGCCGCGCGCGAGATCACCGCCATGGCGCCCACCGACAACGGGCGCAGCCGCACGGTGCCGCCGGCCGCGCCCGGCTCGGCCGGGTTCAGCAGCGCGCCGGGCACGCGCACGGCATGCACCAGCCGGCTGCCGGCCAGCAGGTCCTGCGCGCTCAGCGCGCCGGCACCGGCATCGGCAGCGTGGTCGACGGCGGGGTCGACGTCACGCCCGGAGCGCGGGTCGGTCCAGGCGGATTCGGGGCGGTTCGGCATCGCGCTGCGTCAGGTCTCTTCGTAAGCCACGCGCAGCGCTTCGAAGTTGACCGACTCCATCACGAAATCGTCCAGCGGCACGTTGGTGGTCCAGCTCGTGAACTTCACGCCGAACACGATCACCTTGACGTTCTGGTCGGGGTGCGCCGAGTCCTGCAGCGTCGCGATGATGTTGAAGCTCGGCTGCACGAAGTTGGCGCTGCCGGGCGGGCTGGTGGCGCCGTCGCCGAGCAGCAGCCGCAGCAGCGCGCCGTTGATGTGCGCGCGATTGATGCTGCCGGTGGTGCGCACGTTGCCGCCGCGCAGGTGCGTCGGGTAGCGGCGGCCGATCTCGTAGAAGGGCTGCACGTCGCTCGTCACCGCGACGCTGACGCCCTTCAGCCGGCCCACCGAGTTGGCCAGGCCGTACTGCGTCACCAGCCCGTCGGCGGCGGCGCCCTCGGGCGTGCTCTTGTCGTCCACCGCGAGCACCAGCACGGCATCGCTGGCGCGGAATACGTCGTTCGGCATGGTCGTGTCCCCTATCGCGTCGTCGCGGTCTGTCGGTCACTGTCGGTCGTGAGCCCGCCGCGCGGATCGCTCACGTGTCTTGCCCGCCGGCGAGCCGGCGCAGCGCTTCACTTCAGGACCATCACCACGCGGATGTAGTCGATGCTGAAGGTCGGCTGGATCGTCATCGCCACCGTCACCTCGCCGGCGATCTCCTGCGCGCGCGTCGCGGTGACCTCCAGCTCGTAGCCGGTCAGCATCTCGTCGTCGACCATGCGCGTGAGGAAGCCGTCGAGCGTGGCCTTCAGCGCACCGCGCACGCGGGTGTTGTTGAGCCGGCCGAGGTAGGAGTTGGCCGCCGAGCGCACGCCGTACTTGGCGTAGTCGACGATGCGGCGGATCGGGATGCTCGAGAACGCCGTGCCTTCGCCCGAGGTGCTGATGCCCTTGACGACGCGCAGCCCCTCGCGCTCGGCGATCGCCAGCACGTTGGCCTTGATCAGCTGTTCCTGCTCGCCGCGGTTGAAGCTCAGCTCCAGGCCGGGGATGGTGACCGGCTTGTTGGTCAGGCTGGTGTGCGGCGCCAGGCTGGAGATCAGCCCGGTGACGGCCGCCGCCGCATACGGCGCCGGCAGCACGCTGCCATCCGCGAGCTTGGTTCCGGGGGCGACCAGCACCACGCGGTCGGACGCGAGGCTGTGGTTCTTGAACTGCGCCACCGTGTGGCCGGCCGCGCCGATCACGCCGATGCGCTCATGGTCGGTCTCGGCGGTCGAGTTCAGGTGGCCGAGCAGCACGTCGGAGGCCTGGGAGCTGTCCTGCCCGGCCAGGTGCACGATGTTGATCAGCTGGTTGTCCAGCGCTTCGAGCGCGGTGGCGTAGTCGTCGGGCGAGGCGTCGGCGCCGTCGTTGCCCGGCGTGCTGGTGCCGGTGCCGAGGTAGGTGGCGACGCCGGCCTTCGGCAGCTTGGCGCCGTTGCTGGCGTCGGCCACCGCACGCGCGAGGCGCGAGCCGGCATTGAGCTGCGCCGCGAGCTGCTTGCCATCGGGCACGGTGTAGCGCTCGACCGTGGTGCGCCAGGCGAGCGTGACCTGCACGCAGCGCGCGCGGTCGACCACGTAGTTGGCGATCAGCGTGTCGCCGTCGGCGGCCACCGGCGCCTCGCCGGCCGGGAAGGTGAGGGCACCGTCCCACAGCGAGACCAGCACCTCGCCGGCCAGCGGCGGCACGTGGCCGACCGCGTAGTCGGCCTCGACGCGCTCGGCGGCCTTGGGCACCTGCGTGGCCTCGAACACCAGCTCGCCGGTGTCGGGCACGATGCGCACCTCGTTCAGTGCGGGCGGCGCACCGGCGCCGACCAGGATGTTCGGATCCTTGTAGCTGCGCACGGTGTTGCCGCTGGCGCGGTCGATGATGCGCACCGCATTGACGCTGGCCACCGCGACCACCGGCGTCGAGCCGACGAACCAGCGGCTCTGCGCATTGGCGCTGACCGACTCGGCCTTGACGATGCGCGTGGTCACGACGTGCAGCGTGCGGATCGCCTTCGAGGCGCCGCGCTGCACGCGGATCTGGTTCTCCGCCGAGGCCACCACCGGCGCGTAGCCGAGCTTGGCGAAGCCGGTGGTCAGCACCTCGCCGCGGATGCGCAGGTCGTCGCCGGCGGGGTCGACGCTCACCTGCACGTCGCCGCCCCAGGTGCCGGGCGTGGCGGCCGAGACCTTGGCCACGGTCTCGCCGCCGGCGGCTTTCAGCGCCACGTCGGCCGCGGTGGCGCCGGCACTGGCCACGCGCACCGCGATCACCGTCGACGCGCCGTTGGCGTAGATCGATTGCAGCGCGCGCACCAAGGTCAGCGGATGGGCGCCGTCGAGCGGCTGGGCGAAGTCGTCGAAGCCGCCGAAGGTGTCGCGCGCCGACGCGAACCCGGACAGCGTGACCGGCTCGCCGATCGGCCCGCTGGCCGCGGTGCCCACCACGCCGACGATGCCGGTCGCGATGCGGCCTGCCGAGATCAGACCTTCCGACCGGACGTCGATGTAGGTCCCGGGAACGATCATTTCCGCCATGTCCAGCACTCCTCTGGTGACCCGCAACGGGACCGAGAGTCGCTTCGCGGAACCCGGTTCGGCACAGCCGCATCGGCCGTCCGCGGCGGCGGTCGATGGCTGTGCGCCACCCGACCGCGATGCCTCACGGGCACGACGCCGATCCCGTCACGCGGAACCGCGTCGGCATGGAAGTCCCCTCGACCTTCGAGACTGCTTTGTCGCACTCCTGCGTGAATATTTCACGTCAGGGCGGGCGAGTATTGCAGCTTCGATTCGGGCTGACAACATGACCTTGGGCACGTCGAAGGATGGTTCGGAAGGGCTGTCGACGGGCTCTCGCCCCGGGGCCGGAGCCCTGTGCCATAGGGGGTGGCAAGGGGCCGGCCCGGGATTGCGAAGGCGCTCGGCGGGGCCGTCGCCCGTGGACGCGCCGTCCCCCATCGGGGGGACGAAACGCCACCGGGCTCGCCCGGCGGCCGGGTGCGCGCTCTCAGGCACTCAGGGTCTCAGGCGCTCAGGCGCTCAGGCAATCAGTCGCTCAGGTGCCGCTCGCCAGCAGCCGTTCGGTCTGGTCCAGCAAGCGCCCGCCCCGGCGGTCGCGGCGCAGTTCGCGCGCCAGTGCGGCCAGGTCGGCGCGCGCCGCGGTGGCGGACGCCGGGTCGCCGGTGCCCAGGCGAAGCACGGCGTCGGCAAAGCGCCAGGGACCGTCGGACCCGGCCTCGGGGCGCGGCGCCAGCCAGCGGAAGGTGTCGAGTGCGTCCTGCGGCGGCAAGGCGCCGCGCAGGGCCGGGCGCTGGCCGGGGTCGAGCAGGGCGGACAGCAGGTCGGCGCGCAGGCGGCGGCGCTCGGATTCGAAGGGTTCGGCGGGCTCGCCGGCACGCCGCATCGCGTTGGCCACCGCCCAGGCCGCCGCGGTGCCGTCGGGGAGGCCGAGCCAGGCGGCGAACTGCAGCCGGCGCACGAAGGGGCGGTCGCGCGGATCCTTCAGTGCGCGCTCGAAATGCGCGGCGGCCTCGGGCCCGGCCGCGGCCCCGCCGGTCCAGATCAGCCGGTGCGCCCACATCGCGTGCGCATAGCCGTTGTCCGCATCGGCCGCCACGGCGGCGCGGTAGCGCGGCAGCGGGTCGGGCGTGCCACCGCCACCGTCGCGCCCGCGCAGGAAGGCGGCCCAGCCGAGGTGCGCCTGCAGGTCGGCGGCATCGCGCCCGGCGGCGGTGCCGAGCGCCTGCAGCAGCACCGGCTCGATCGGCGCGACGAAGTCGGCGAAGGTCTCGCGGCCCACCGTGACGCGCGCCTCGCGCAGCCGCGCCATGCCGCAGCTTGCGCGCATGCGGCGCAGATCGCAGTCGAGCGCGCCGATCGGGTCGCCGGCGCCGCTGGGGCAGGCGGCTGCGGAGGAGCCGCCCGACGCGGCGGTCGCGGCCGGGGTCGCGATGGATGGGGTGGAGGGCGTCGCGGTGGGGGTCGCGCCGGAGGTGGCGGAAGGGGTCGCGAAAGGGGTCGTTTCCGCCGGCAACCGCAATTCGCCGAGGCGCCGCCAGCCGAGCGCGCTGTCGCCGCCGAGGCAGAGCGCGAGTGCCGATTTCGCCTCGGTCGCCACCGCATCGGCGCGCTGGCGCAGCGCCGCCTGTTGCTGCGCGACGCGCTCGCGTTCGCCGGCGGCGCGCTGCTGCCAGGCCAGCGCCAGCGCGCCGACCAGGATCAGCAGTGCAACGGCCGCGAGGACGCCGCGGCGCGTGCGCCCGGTCGACCCGCTCAACCGCGCCACCGCGGCCACCGTCTCGGCCACGACGTCGCCGCGCGGCTGCAGCAGCGTGACCGCGCGCAGGTAGGGCGGGATGCGCTCGATCGGCGTCGGCGCGATCACCACCGGCAGCACCGAACCGGCTGGCCGCCGCCAGCGCTCTTCCGCGAAGCCGAGTTCGGTCAGCGTGTAGCTGCCCGGCGCGACCGACTCCGGGCTGACGAAGAAGATGAAGCGGTCGGCGTCCGCGATCGCGGCGCGCAGCGCCTCGTGGTACGACTCGCCGGCGCGCAGGTCCGCGCGGTCGACGAACACCGTGTGGCCCTCGGCCTCGAGCGCCAGCCGCAGCCGCTCGCTGAGCTCGCGTTGTGCCGACGGGTACGAGATGAACAGCTTCACGGTGGGCTCGGGACGGCGGTTCCGGTGGCGCCATTCTGCGGCGCCCACGCCGCCGCAGCCGATGTCGGCCGCGCGACCGCTGCCCGACCGCTGCCCGACCGCCGCCCTACCGCCGCCCTACCGCCGCCCTACCGCCGCGGCGCCATGCGCACCCGGTTGCGGCCGGCCGCTTTCGCGCGGTAGAGCGCCGCGTCGGCCTCGCGCAGCAGCGAATCGAGGTCGATCGGGCCGCGGCGGACCGCGGCGCCGATGCTGACCGTGACCGCCAGCCCCGGCACGAGGAGCGCCCAGGCGTGCCGCTCGACCTGCTGGCGCAGGCGTTCGCAGGCGGCTTCGGTCGCCTCGGCGTCGATGTCGGCCAGCAGCAGCACGAATTCCTCGCCGCCGGTACGCGCGACGATGTCGCTCACCCGGCCGTGCGAGGTAAACAGCTCGGCCAGGTGGCGCAGCACCGCGTCGCCAATCGCGTGGCCGTGCTGGTCGTTGACACCCTTGAAATGGTCGGCATCGATCACGAGCACGGCCAGCGGGATCGGCCGGTGGATCAGTGCGCGGGCATGTTCTTCCAGGCCGCGCCGGTTCAGCAACTGCGTCAGGCTGTCGCGCAGCGCGGCGCTCTGCCAGTGGCGCGATTCCTGCCGCAGCGCGTGGTTGACTTCGGTGAGCGCCTGGGCGCGCCGTCGCGTGCTGGCCACCTCGAGCCGAGCCCGTTCGGCCTCGGCAAAGATCTCGGCGCCGCGCGCGACCGTCTTCAGGCGGCGCAGGTAGTGCGCCTCCATGTGGTCGTGGCGGCGCTGTGACCATTCGAGCACCGCCTCGGCCTGGCCCCGCCTCGACCTCCAGCCGCACCCGGTCCTCGAGCAGGCGGCCGCGGGCGAGTTCGTAGCCCTGGTCGTCGGCGTCGGCCAGGGCCTGGTCGAGCCAGGCCCGCGCATCGCCGTTGCTGCCGCGTGCGCGGCACAGCGCGGCGCGCGCCTGCATCAGGTCGATGCGGATCTGCGCGAACGGTGCGGCCAGCGGCTCGGCCCGATCGAGCACTTCGGCCGCTTCGTCGTGCCGGCCGAGCATCAGCAGCGCCTGCGCCCGGTTGTTCAGCGCGGGCCTGCAGCGCCGGGACGACTCGCTCGCGATCCGCCACGCCTCGTCGGCGCGCGCCAGCGCCTGCGCCGCGGCGCGCGGCCGCGCGTCGCCGGGTTGCGTGGGGTGGATGCGGCGGGCGTGATCAGGTGGGTGTACGCCCAGGTTGTTCAGGCGGCCGGCCTGCGCCAGGGCAGGCACAGCCGGCGCGCCACCGCGAGCGAGGATTCGAGCGCGCGGCAGGCGGCGTCGTGCGATTCCAGCATGCCGAGCAGGCAGCCCTGGTCGCTCAGCGCCTTCAGCGCGTTGATCGGCTGCTGCTCGCGCTCGGCCAGCGCAATGGCGCGGCCGACCCATTCGAGGCCGCGTTCGGGGTCGCCGAGCGAACCCAGCCCAAAGCCGATCGCGGTGTAGGCCCAGGCGAGCTGCGTCGCGTGGGCACTGGCCTCGAGCGGCGGCAGCGCAGGCAGCACGCGGCGCAGCGCCTCTTCGTAGTCGCCGCGCACCATCTGCGCGATGCCGGACATCAGCTCGAACGCCGCCCGGCGCAGCGGCGACAGCGCGTGCGGCTCCTGCCCCAGGTCGGCCTCGAGCTGCGCGGCAGCGGCCGGGATGCGGCCCTCGGCGGCAGCCGCGAAGGCGCGCTCGAGCACGGTATCGGGCGCCGCGGCGGCCGGGATGTCGCGCGTCGAGACGAGGTGGAGCGGAGCGGGGGACGGGGACGGACTGCGGGTCATGCATCGCCGCGACCCGGGAACGACGTGGGTGGGATTTCCGGGGATGTCGGATCGCGGAGCGCGAAGTTATCCGCAGCGGTCGGGTGCTGTCCGGGTCTGCGAACGCAGTGCATGCGATTGTGCAAGGCGCTGTTGCGCTGGCGCGACCGCTGGCGCCCGCAGGGCCCACAGCGCGATGCCCATCAGCCCCACGCCGGCGCATTGCCAGGCGTTCAGCAGCCGGCCGTAGACCACGGCGTCGACCACGATGGCCGTCGCGGGGTAGACGAATTGCAGCAATGCGATGCGGCTGGCCGGAAGGCGCCCCATGCCGGCATACAGCAGCACGTAGGCGATGCCGGTGTGGATCACGCCCAGGCCCGCGAGCCAGCCCCAGGCCGCCGGCGGAACCGTGGCGCCGTGCCACAGCGGCCACGCGCCGGTCAGCGCCAGCCCGACGGCGCACTGCCAACTCGCCAGCGCGTACGAGCCCACGCCGCGCGCCAGCTTGGCGATCAGCGTGACGCCGGCATAGCTCAGCGACGCGGCCAGGCACAGCGCGAGGCCGGTGGCGCTGCCTTCCGGGATGCCGCCGCCCGGGCCGAGGCCGGTGGCCAGCGCCAGCCCGCCGAGCGCGAGCACGGCCGCCGCGGCGCGGCGCGCCGACACCGGTTCGCGCAGCCACCACGCACCGGCGGCCAGCACCCACAGCGGCTGCACGTGGAAGACCACGGTCGCCAGTGCGATCGACGTCTTCTCGATCGCGGCGAAGAACAACGCCCAGTTGAGCGTCATCAGCACGCCGGCGGCGATGGCGGCGGCGAGGTGGCGGCCGCGCAAGCGCAGTTCGCCGAGCCGGCCGGTGGCGGCACCCCAGGCGAGCAGCGCGGCGAGCCCGAAGCCGCAGCGGAACGCGACCGTCGTCAGCGGGTCCTGGCCGGCCTCCAGCGCGAACACGCCGAGCGTGCCGAGCAACATGCCGCCGCCGGCCATGGCGGCGACGCCGATGCGCTCGCGGGCGGCCGCGTCGGGGATCGGGTGGGTCGGTTGCGGTGCGCGTGGGGTGTCCATGGGGCGGCATGGTGTCGTCGGCGCAGCGAGCGGTAAAGCGCATAGTTCAATCGGCTACGATCCGAAAATCGAATGGTTGAACCGGCGGCGGGCCCGCTCCGGTTCCATCACCCGCCGCGGCCCCGACGATGAAATCCACCGATCTCCAGCTCGATTGGCTGCACGCCTTCGTCGCCGTGGTGGATGCCGGTTCACTCTCGGCCGCCGCGCCGCAGCTCCACCGCTCGCAGCCGGCGCTGAGCATGCAGATCCGAAAACTCGAGGCGGCGCTCGGGCAGGCGGTGCTGTCGCGCGGGCCGCGCCACCTGGCGCTGACGCCGGCCGGCGCCGAACTGCTCGGCTACGCGCGCCGTTTCGTCGAGCTGCACGCCGAAACGCTGCGGGCGATGCGTGCGCCGGTGGTCTCGGGCCACCTGTCGATGGGCGTGCCGGACGACTATGCGATGGCCTACCTGACGCCGGTGCTGCGCACCTTCGCGAGCCGCCACGCCGGTGTCGAGATCACGCTGGTGTGCGAGCAGTCGACCGTGCTGATCCCGAAGGTGCAGCGCGGCGAGATCGACATCGCGGTGGTCAGCCGCGACCGTGCGCAGCGCGGCACGCTGCTGTTCCGCGAACCGCTGGTCTGGGTCGGCTCGCCGCGCCACGAGGCCTGGCGGCGCGACCCGCTGCCGATCGCGGTGCACGAGCCGGGCAGCCGGGTGCGGCGCGAGGTCGTCGCGGCGATCAAGGCCCACGGGCGCGCGCACCGCATCGCGTACCACAGCCCGAACGTGGCCGGCCAGATCGCCGCGGCGCACAGCGGCATGGCGGTGGCGGCGCTGACGCGCTGCAGCGTGCCGGCGGACCTGCAGGTGCTGGATGCGCGGCACGGCCTGCCGCCGCTGCCGGCGCTGGAGGTGGCACTGATCCGCAGCCGCGCCGCCGAGGCCTCGCCGGCGGCCGCGGCGATGCACGACGAGGTGCTGCGCACGCTGCGTCGGCCGGATTGAGGCGGCAAGGGGTCGCCTGGCGGGTCTGCCCGGGCGTGCCGAATGGCCTCGCGTCGGCTGCGCGTCGGCTGCGCGTCGGCGTGCCGGCAGGCGCCCGGGCGCGACCGCGCTCGGCAACAATCGCCGCCATGCTGCTGTCCCGCCTCCTGCTGCGCCTGCCGTCCCACGTGATCAACGGCATCGGCGTGGCGCTGGGCATCGGGCTGATCCAGTTCGGCGTGCTGGCACTCGATGGCGCCGCCGCGGCGCTGACGGCCACCACCGGCGCGATCTTCGCGAGCCTGGCCGACCTGCCGCTGGCGCCGTGGCGCACCCGGCGCCGCGTGATCACCGCCGCGCTCGCCGGCTGGTCGACCAGCCTGGCCGTCACCGCGCTCGGCCCGCACGACCTGGCGATCGGCATCGCCACGGTCGCGATCGTGTTCGCCGCAACGATGACGCTGACCTGGGGGCCGCGCGCCGGCCCGTTGTCCTTCGTGCCGACGCTGGCGCTTGTGTTCACGATGGGGGCCCCGCCGGTCACCGAGCCGGCGCAGCTCGCCTGGCACGCCGGCTGGAGCGCGCTGGGCGCCGCGCTGTACGTCGGCTGGGCGCTGCTGGTGTCGGCACGGCTGCAGCCGCGCTACCGCAGCCTCGCACTGGCGGCCGCGCTGGAGGCGATGTCGGGCCTGCTGCGCTCGCGCGCGGCGATCATCGCGATGGACCCGGCGCACGCCGGCGTGCCGCCGCTGCAGGACTGGATCCAGCGCCAGGTGCTGCTCGACGAGCGGCTGCAGGCCGCCCGCGACCTGCTGTTCGATGCGCCGCACGCGCCCGGCGCGCCGCGCCGCATCGGCGCGCTGCTGCTGTCGATCGACCTGCGCGACACGCTGCTGGCCAGCGAGCTCGACGTGGACCTGCTCGGCCACGACGCCGCCGCGCAGTCGGTGCGCGACACGCTGGTCGCGCTGATCGGCCACGTCGCCGGCCGCATCGATGCGATGGCGCAGGCCTTGCGCGACGGCGACCCGTCGGCGTGCGGGGCGGGCGACCGGGCCGGCCTCGCGGGCGAGGTTCCCGCACTGCCCGATGCGCAGGCGCTGTTTCCCGACGACGCGGCGCGCGCCGCGCTCGCCGGCGCACTGCTCGATCGTGCCCGCCACATGGCCGACGACGTGCGGCGCATGCAGCTCACGATGGCGCCGCCCGCCGGCGCGCCCGAGCCGGTGCCGCCGCTGGCCGACGCCGAACTGCAGCGCTTCGTCTCGGCCGAGGGCTGGCCGCTGGCCGCGCTGCGTGCGCAGCTCACGCCGGCGTCGCCGGTGCTGCGCCATGCCGTACGCAGCGCCGTCGCGCTCGGCAGCGCCTACTTCGTCGCGCTGGCGCTGCCCTGGGCCTCGCATCCGCAGTGGCTGGTGCTGAGCGTCGCGGTGGTGCTGCGCGGCAACCTGGAGCAGACGCTCGCCCGCCGCGACGCGCGGATCGCCGGCACCGCGCTCGGCTGCGTGCTGGTGCTCGGGCTGTCCTGGCTCGGCCTGGGGTGGTTGTCGTCCGCGGTGTTCCTGGTGTCGGTCGGCATCGCCCATTCGTTCGTCATGGCGCGCTACCTCGTCACCGCCGCCGCCGCGAGCGTGATGGCGCTGCTGCAGGCCCACCTGATGCACCCGGCCGGCGGCTACGGCATCGGCGAGCGGCTGGCCGACACGCTGCTCGGCGCGCTGATCGCCTGGGGCTTCAGCTACGTGCTGCCGTGGTGGGAGCGGCGCAGCGTGGCGCTGCTGGTGGCGCGCGTGATGCGCGGCCTGCGCACGCTGTCGGCCGAGGCGCTGACCTGGCCCGAGCCGGGCGGGCCCGACCTCGCGCTGCGGCTCGCCCGCCGCGAGGTCTATGACGCGATCGGCGCGATCGCCGCCAGCGCGCAGCGCAGCGGCGCCGAACCGCGCCACGTCCAGGTGCCGCTGTACGCCTATGCGACGCTGCTGACGCGCTGCCACGTGCTGCTCGCGCAACTGGCTGCGATTCGCACCCTGCTGGTGCGTCGCGGCGACCGGCTGGACCGCGAGCCGGCGCAGCTCGCGCTGCAGGCCGCGACGGCCGAGCTCCTGCGCCTGCTCAGCGACACCGTGGGCGGCGACGGCAGCCTGCCGGAGATGCCGCAGGACGTGGCGGTGCGCCCGGCCGCGCTGCCGCCGGTCACCGCGCCCGATGCGGAACTGCGCCCCTGGCTCGAGCGCCGGCTCGGCCTGGCGGCGCTGGCGGCGGCGCGCGTCGCCGAGGCGGCGCGCGGCGTGCGCGGCGCCGGCGACTGACCGGCGGCGCCGAACCGATCACTCCGCCAGCAGACGCCGCAGCTCCCGGCCATCACCGCGTCCGACAGTGCGTCGTGCGCGTTGCGCTGCGGCAGGTCGAGGTCGTTCATCAGCGTCGCGAAGGAGAGGTCGATCGAGCCGCCGCGGCGATCCGGCGGGAGCTGGCGGTTCTTGTAGTCGTAGTACATCGCCGACACCTCGATGCGCGGCTGCGGCAGCCCCATGCCGAGGATCGGGAACAGCAGCCGGTCGATCATCGCCAGGTCGAATTCCAGGTAGTAGCCGACCAGCGGCCGGCTGCCGATGAAGCGCATGAGCCGGTGCATCGCCTCGTCGGGCTCGACGCCGCCTTCGACATCCT
Source organism: Piscinibacter sp. (assembly GCA_044223035.1). Taxonomy (GTDB): domain Bacteria; phylum Pseudomonadota; class Gammaproteobacteria; order Burkholderiales; family Burkholderiaceae_C; genus JBGAMJ01. The sequence goes on along the minus strand of JBGAMJ010000098.1, from coordinate 8,924 downwards.
GCGCGCGCAGGCCGTGCACGCGCACGCTGGCGGCGGAGATGTCGCGGCTCGGCCGCACCAGCAGTTCGAGCCGTTCGCTGGTCAGGATGCGCGTGCCGGCGATTCGCACCGCGGCGATCGAGACGATCTCGTCGCGGCGCACGTCCAGCCCGGTGGTCTCGCAGTCCAGCGTCACCCATTCGTCGGGAGGCGGCGGGTCGAACATGTTCGCGTAGCGGGTGTCGCCCAGGTGGTAGAGCAGCCAGCCGCGCTTGAGCGCCTGCGCCCATTCGATCGGGTTGCGCATCGGGCGGTCCGGCTCAGACCGCGTCGAGATGGAGCCGCTGCGACAGCAGCGCCCGGAAGCGCTTGACCACCGCCAGAGCATCCTTCATCAGGTCGCGGTCCAGGCTGCCCAGGCGCGACGGGTCGATCGTGCCGCTCACCGGCTGGCCGGCCTGCCGCTGCGCCAGCCCGGCGTCGAGCTTGAGCCCCATGAAGAAGTGCAGGCTCTCGACCAGGTCGCGCGCGAGTTCGCGCGGCAGGTCGCCGGACGCCGCCAGCGCCTCGAGGCGCTGGGCCGTGCCGGTGGCCGGGATGCGCCGCATCAGCGCCAGGCTGCGCGCGCCGTGCACGATCGGGAACACGCCGATCTTCTTCAGGTCCAGCGCCTCGGCGTCGGCCGCGCCGCGCGACAGCCAGCGGCCCCAGAAGCCGCTGCCGTCGCCGAAGGCGTTGGCCGCCGCCGCGAAGCGCGCCAGCATCGCGTCGTTGTCGGCCGCCAGGTCGAACAGCTCGCGCCGCACCGCGTCCAGCAGGGCGGTGTCGCCGGCCACGGCCGACGAATCGAGGAACATCGCGAGCGACATCAGCCCGTCGCCGTCGGGCATCAGCAGCCACTGGCGCACCTTCTGCGCGAAGGCCGACTGCGGCATCCGCCAGGCCGGGTTGCTGACCATCACGCCGCCCGGGCAGGGCGGGTAGCCGAAGCCGGCCAGCGCGGCGGAGAAGCGCTCGCAGATCGCGGCCAGGTCGTCGGGCGGGGCGTAGCCGTCGCGCAGCACGAGGCCGTTGTCCTGGTCGGTCTTCAGCAACTGCTCGCCGCGTCCTTCGCTGCCCATCACGAACAGGCAGCTGTTGTCGAACAGCGCGGGCGGCGCGACGAGCTGCCACGCGCGCTCGAACAGCTTGGCGTTCAGCTCCTGCACCAGCCGCCCGATCTGGCCGACGCGCGTGCCGCTGCGGTGCAGGATCGCGATCAGCCGGTCGATCTGCAGCGCGGCGCCCTGCAGCGCCTCCAGCGTGCGCGCCTCGGCGACCTGCCGGCTGATCAGGTAGGAGTGGTTGGCCAGGAAGCTCAGCAGGTCCAGCGCCTCCAGCAGGCCGACGATGCGCTCGCCGTCGGCCACCAGCACGCGGTGCACCTTGTGCCGGATCATCGTGGCGAGCGCGTCGCCGAGCGCGTCGGTGGGCTTCACCGAGACCAGGCCGAAGGTCGACAGCTCGCGCACCGGCAGGCGGTCGAGCGGCCGGCCGTCGAGGATCGCGCGCTGCAGGTTGGACGCGGTGAAGATCCCCAGCCGCGGCTGGCCGCTGGTGTCGCCCGGGAGGGGCTGGTCGCGCACCAGCACGTTGGCGATGCGCTCGGCGTGGAACAGCCGCACCACCGAGACGATGTCGGTGCCGCCGTCGACGTAATGCGCCGGCCGAACGAAGGCTTCCTCGACGCTCGCCATCGACAGCGAGCGCAGCTCGTGCTCGCTGTGCCGCGCGACGCCGGCCTTCAGCTTCTCGGCCAGGTCGGAGAACACCAGCGCGCCGAAGGTCGCGTTCGACGTGATCAGCGCCTGCACCGCGCGGTGGGCGAGCTGGTAGGCCAGCACCTCCTCGCCGGCGACGAAGCGGCCGACGACCCGGCCGGTCATCAGGCCGCGCGCATCGAAGCAGTCGTCCGGGCCGTAGGTGGCCACCAGCTCGTCGGCGTCGTACTGCTGCACGAAGCCCTTGATCACGACGAACAGGTGGGACGGCGTCACGCCGCCGTCGAGCAGCGTCTCGCCGCGGCGAAAGTACGCGACGTCGACGCTGTCGCGCACGAGCTGGCGCTCGTCGTGGGTCAGGCAGTCGAACGGCGACGCGGCGAAGTTGAAGGCCTTGGGCATGGGGCAGCGTAGCGCGGGTGGGAGGGAGTCGGATTCCGAGAGGCACACCAGACCCGACCTTGACGGTTCCGGGGCCCACGGACACGGTTCCGGCGAGTCGAGCTGCGGATCGCTACAGATTTCGCCGGCACCGCCGATACGCACTCATCCGTCATGTCGTTCGACGGTCCACGCAGTACTTCTGGTGGCCAGAAATCAAAGAGTCCGGCATGACAGCAACAATCCGCGGCGACCTCGTCGGTCGCGAAATGCGCGATGACCCCACCGGCTCGTCCGGCAGCGCGGCCGCCGGCGACGCAGCCATCCAACCCGGCCGGGTGGCGCGTTCGAGCGCCCCCGACATGCTTGCCGACGGGGTAGCGGTTCGCTCCAGGATCCATTGGGCCGTCGCCGCGACGTGCGCGGCCATCCTCGCATTCACGGTCGGCGTGATCGCCGGGCAGAGAGTGACGGTCGACCGGGGCGCCGTCATGGAGGCCCGCAACCTGGCCCGCGCCGTGGCCTACGGCGCCACGGCGGGCGTTCAGTCGATGCAGCAATACGTCGAGGGGCTCGACGAGCTCTACAAGCGCGACATCGTGATCGTCGATGCCCAGAAGAAGGGGCTGGCCGACGCCGACCCGAAGGAAGTGGGCGAGACCTTCGATCACGACCCCGGGAACGAAGTCGGCCAGACCATCGCCGACGGGAAGCCCCGCGTGTTCGTGGAGAAGGGGCCGGAGCATCCCGAGGGCCTGGCGCAGGTGACGGTTCCCCTTCGGAGCAACGCCGCCGCCGGCAGCCCGACCATCGGTGCCGTGATACTCGAATACAGCGGCATCCGGCGCGAACTGTGGGAGTCGGCGCTCTGGCAGATCCACGCCACGGCGGCCGCGGGCCTGTTCTGTGCGTTGCTGGTCGGCGTGTTCGGGTACCGGCTCGCCCGATCGATCTCCTCGGCGACCCGGCAGGTGGCCTACCTCGCCTACCACGACAAGCTCACCGGCCTGCACAACCGCAGCATGTTCGTCCTGAAGCTCGACCAGGGATTGAAGGACGCCGCGCGCCACGGGCACCGGCTGGCGGTCTTCTTCGTCGACCTCGATCGCTTCAAGAACATCAACGACACCCTCGGCCACGAGGCGGGAGACCACCTGCTGAAGGAAGTTTCCGGGCGATTCGCCACCTGCCTGCGCGCGAGCGACAGCATCGCCCGGCTGGGCGGCGACGAATTCGTCGTGATGCTCAGCGGCCGCTTCGACGACGAGCACCTGGCCAGCGTCGCGCGCAAGATCCTCGTCGCGGTGGCGCGCCCGATCCGCCTGTGCGGCCAGGAGTTCCGCGTGACCGCCAGCGTGGGCATCAGCGTGTACCCGGGCGACGGCGTCGACGAGCGCAGCCTGATGAAGCATGCCGACATCGCGATGTACCAGGCCAAGGAAGACGGCAAGAACAACTTCGCCTTCTACCGCGCGGCGCTGAACCAGCACTCGATCGAGCGGCTGGCCTTCGAGTCCAGCCTGCGCCACGCGCTCGACCAGCGCCATTTTGAGGTCCACTACCAGCCCAAGGTCGACTTCCGGACCGGCAGCATCATCGGCTTCGAGGCCTTGCTGCGCTGGAATCACGCCGACCTCGGCCAGGTGCCGCCGACCAAGTTCATTCCCGTCGCGGAAGAAACCGGGCTGATCGTGCCGCTGGGCCGGTGGGTGCTGGAGACGGCCTGCGCGCAGCATGTCGCGTGGCGCGAGCAGGGCCGGCCACCGCTGACGATGGCCGTGAACCTGTCGGCCCGCCAGTTCGGCGACGACCACCTGCTCGACGACGTCCGCCGCATTCTTCGCGACACCCGGATGGAGCCCAGCTGCCTCGAATTCGAGATCACCGAAAGCATGCTGATGCACGATGTCGAGCGATCGGGCCAGGTCCTGAGGGCCTTCCGCGACATGGGCATTCGACTGTCGGTCGACGATTTCGGGACGGGCTACTCCTCGCTGGCGAACCTGCGCCAGTTCCCGATCGACACGATCAAGGTCGACCGTTCGTTCATCCGCGACCTCGCCGAGAACAGGGAAGACAAGGCCATCGCCGACGCCATCATCGCGATGGGCAGGACGCTCGGCATGACGATCGTCGCCGAGGGCGTCGAGACGCGCGAGCAGGCCGATTTTCTGCGCGAGCACGGGTGCGACCAGTTCCAGGGCTTCCTGTTCAGCAAGGCCGTGTCGCCCGAGCGGATCGCCGAGCTGATCGACCAGGAGACGGCGCGCGCATGACCGAACCGCGTCAGCGCACGATCAACACCGGGACCGTGCAGCGGGCGAGCGTCTTCGTCGTCACCGAGCCCAGCGCCAGCCCGACCAGCGTGCCGTGGCCGTGCGAGCCCATCATCAGCAGGTCGAAATGGCCCTGCTGCGCCGTCTCGGCGATCAGTTCGGCCTGCGGGCCGACCTTCATCGTGAATTCCGCCGGGATGCCCTGCTGCGAGAAGAAGGCGCGGATCGGTTCGAACACCTTCTCGGCCTCGTCGCGGTAATAGCCGTGGCAGACGTCGTGGCCGACCATCGAGGCGGCGTGCGGCGGTACCGGCGTCACCACGGTCACCACGGTGTACTGGTGGCGGGCGCCGAGCCATTCATCGTGCGCGGCGAGATAGGCGAGCATGCGCTTGGTGTGGGCGCTGCCATCGGCGGCGATCAGGATCTTCATCGCGGGCTCCTCGAGAGTGGATGGGGAGATCGGGCGGGGAGGGGACGCGCAGTGTGCGCGCCGGCGTGGCGGCATGGCTTGCTTTCGATCAAGCCGGCGTCGGTCGGCGCGGCTTGATCTGGCGCAGATCGCGGACGCCGTGGCGGCGCGAGACTTGGCCGGGTCCACCGAACCGGAGACCCGCATGTCGCACCCGTGCATCGCCATCATCCATGCCGAGCATGCGGCGCTGTCCGCGGTGCTGCGATCGATCGTGATGCTGCTGGCCGAACACCGCCGCCGCGGCACGCCGCCGGATTTCGCCACGCTGCGGGCGATGCTGTTCTACATCGACGAATTCCCCGAGCGCCGGCACCACCGCAAGGAATCCGAACTGCTGTTCCCGAAGCTGCGCGCGCGGGCCCCGCAGGCGCGCGATGCGCTGGACCGGCTGGAAGGCGAGCACGCCCGCGGCGAACGCGCCATCCGCGACCTGGAGCACGCGCTGCTCGCCTACGAGATGATGGGCGAGCCGCGCCGGGAGGCGTTCGAGCACCTGGCGCAGCGCTATGCCGACTTCTACTTCGCCCACATGCGCACCGAGGAGACGCAGATCCTGCCGCTGGCCGAGCGCCTGCTCAGTGCCGACGACTGGGCCGAGCTCGACGAAGCCTTCGCCTCGCACCGCGACCCTCTGACCGGCCATCCGCCCGAGGCCGAGTACCGCGAGCTGTTCACCCGCATCGCGAACCGCGTGCCGGCGCCGCTGGGGCTCGGGGAACCGCTGGGCTGACCGCGGGCCGGCGCACGCGAGGACCGGTCTGCGATGATCGGTGCGCCCCACGCACCGACCCCATCGCCCCGACCGAGCCCGCCGCCCCGATGACGCCGCCCTCCGGACCCGACGCCCGCGCCCTGGACGACCACCGGCTCGCGTTCGAGATCGCGTCCGCCGCCGGGCGGCTGCTGCTGGCGCTGCGCGACACCCCGCTGCTCGATGCCGCCGCGCGCGGCGCTGCCGGCGATGCGCTGTCGCAGGCGTTGATCGGCCGCCTGCTGCTCGCGCAGCGGCCGGGCGACTGGCTGCGCTGCGAAGGCTGCCTGGAGCCTGCCGCCGGGGCCGAGCCGGCCGCCGCGCCCGGCGCCGCTGGTCTGGCCTGCTTCTCCGCCACGGCCGACCCCGGCGGCGGCGAGGCGCAGCGCGTCTGGATCGTCGATCCGCTCGATGGCACGCGCGAGTTCGGAGAACTCGGCGATGCGCGCAGCGACTGGGCGGTGCACGTCGCGCTGGTCGAGGGCGGATGCATCGCCGCCGCCGCGGTGGCGCTGCCGGCGCTCGGCCTGACCCTCGGCACGGCGGAGCCGCCGCGCCCGGCGCCGCCGCCGGCGGGCCGGCCGACGATCCTCGTCAGCCGCAGCCGGCCGCCGCCGTTCGCCGAGGCCGTCGCGCAGCGGCTGGGTGCGTCGCTTCTGCCGATGGGCTCTGCCGGCGCCAAGGCGATGGCGGTGCTGCGTGGCGAGGCCATGGCCTACCTGCACGCCGGCGGCCAGTACGAATGGGATTCCTGCGCCCCGGTCGGCGTGGCGCTGGCCGCCGGGCTGCACGCGTCGCGCATCGACGGCTCGCCCTGCCGCTACGCGCAAGCTGACCCGTGGATGCCCGATCTGCTGGTCTGCCGGCCGGCCGACGCGCCGGCGCTGCTGGCGGCGATCCGCGATTCCCGGTAGACCGCCAGCGGGCGGCGGCCGATCAGGTGCTCAGCGCGGCACTCGGTGACAGCACGCAGCCGGCGATGCGCCAGTGGCGGTCGCGCTGGCGTTCCAGGCGGTAGGAGGCGAGCCACAGCGTCCCGCCCGCGTCGGCCATCTGCACGCCCTGGAGGATGGCGGCGCCGTCGGCCTCGGGCTGCATGAACGATACCGATGCCGGCCGGTACACGACCGGGTAGGCGCCACGCACCATCGCGATGAAGTGCTCGGCGCTGCCGAACTGGCGCCGCAGCGCCGCGGTGGCGTACGAGAACGCGCGCTCGGCGTCGTCGGCCGCCAGCGCGGCGAGTTGGGCCTCGATCACCTGGCGCACCTGGCGCGCGTCGGCGCGGGACACGGTAGCCGCCCGGGCGGGCAGAACGGCCGCCGGCCCGGCGAGCGCGGCGCCCCACAGCACGGCGCCGGGGACGCGCGGGCCCGGTATCGCGGCCAGCAGGGCCCGCAGCGCGGCGCGGCGCGGCCATCGGATCGGTGTCATCGGATCTCCCCGGCGGTTGGCGAGGCCCGATGGTGAGCGCGGCGGGTCGTGGCTGTCCAGCGGCGGCGACCGTGCGGCCCTATTTGGTCAGGATCAGCTTGCCCAGCAGCGTTCGGCGCAGGCGGTAGACGCCGCCGGCGTGCTCGATCTCGGCCTCGGTGGCGTCGCCCAGCAGGTCGCTGCTGCGCCAGCGGCGCGCGCTGCCTGGCGGGTGTTCGACCGGGCCGGCCGCGGGCGGGCTCACGGGCAGCGGCGGCGCCGGCGGCTCGGCCGGCGCCGGCGTGTCGGGGCGGGGTTCGATGGGTGTCATGGCGCGGCGACTACGGGGCCTGGAAACATGGCCGGTAGGATACCGTGATTAATACGAATCGTTCTTGTTATCTATCGCGTAGGGGCGGAGATCGGCGGCCGCCGCGACCCGTCATCCGCCGAGCCCGGCGAGCCACGCCGCCAAGCTGGCCAGCGCGAACGCCGCGAGCACCAGCGCGCAGGTGCGGTTGATGCGGCGCCACCAGTGCGCGTCGACGCGCTGGCGCAGCCGGCCGACGACCAGCGCGAGCAGCAGCCACCAGGCGGCCGATCCGGCGAACACGCCGGCGACCATCGTCCACGGCGAAGCGGCGGATGGCGTGCGCCCGGCGAGCAGGCCGAACACCGCGACGAAGGACAGGATCGTCGTCGGGTTCGACAAGGTCAGCAGGAAGGTCGTCGACAGGTGGCGCAGCCAGCGCCGCGGCGAGGGCGCGGCTGCGCTGCGTGCCGGCGCCGGCTGGCGCCAGATCCGCAGCGCGAGCCAGGCGAGGAACGCGCTTCCGAACAGCGCCAGCGCCGGCCGCGCGCCGACCAGCCAGTCGATCATCGCGGCGACGCCGAAGGCGCCGATCGCGCCGTACACCGCGTCGGCCAGCGCGGCGCCCAGGCCGGTCGCGAAGCCGGCGCCGGTGCCGTCGTGCAGCGTGCGCTGGATCGCGAGCACGCCGATCTGGCCGACCGGCGCGGCGATCGACAGGCCGATCAGCGCCGACTGGGCGAAGAGGGTTCCGGTGGCGTCCATGTGGGAAGATTCTGCGCAGCCGCCCGGCCGCGCACCAGCGCGGTTTTCAGGCCGTGAGGCGGCCGGCTTTCGATCTTTCAGGCAGGAGCGTGCGGTGGCCTTTCCACGAGACGACAGCGGCCGGGATGGCGGCGGCAGCGACGGTGGCGACGCCGGCCCGCGCGCCGGCGGCACCGGCAACCCGGGCGCCGGCAGCGGGGTCCCGGCTGCCGGCCACGCCGGCGGCGCGCTCGACGAGCGCTCCTGGCGCCTGCTGCAGGCGCTGGCACGCGACGGCCGCGCGCCGCTGAAGACGCTGGCGCAGGCGACCGGGCTGTCGATCCCGGCGACGGCCGAGCGGCTGCGCCGCCTGCAGGAATCCGGCGTCATCGGTTCGATCGGGGCCGACATCGACGCCGCGCGCGCCGGCTACCCGGTGCGGGCGATCGTCGGCATCACCGCGGCGCAGCCGGGCAAGCAGCGCCTGCTGGCGTTGCTCGGGCGCGCACCCGAGGTGCTGGAATGCCACCACGTGGCCGGCGCCGATTCGTACCTGATGACCGTCGTCGCGTGCGACCTGGCCGACCTGGAGCGCTTCCTCGGCTCGATCAACGGCTACGGCGAGACGCGCACGTCGATCGTGCTGTCGACGCCGATCCCGCGCCGTGTCGTCGTGCCGCCGGGCGGCCGGCGCGAGCCGGGCTGACGCCGCAGCGCGGGGCGGGCGGCGCCAGGCGCCTCCGCCGGGCGCGATCGAACCGGCCGGCGGCGGGTCAGAACGTTTCCCAGTCGTCGTTGCCGGCCGGGGCGAAGCTGGGCTGCGTCGCGGCAGCCG
>JBGAMJ010000097.1:0-20812 GCA_044223035.1 Piscinibacter sp. | reverse complement strand
CAGGCGGCATTCGCTGGGGGCGATTTTTGGGGCGACGAGGAGCGGAGGGCTGGGGTCGGCGCGCGCAGCGCGCTTCGTTGTCTGACTCGGCGCAGGTGTTTGAGCGGAGTGAGCGCAGCGAACATAGCGAGTTCTGCGACGCGACCCCAGGTCGAGCACCACAGTGCAGTCGGAGCGAAGCGGAGACCGCCCCAGCATGAGCCCCCAGCGGATGCCGCCTGCCGCGCCGCGCGACTGCTGCGCGGCGTGGCTCTTTGCGGGGCGACCACAACGGATCGAAGGCGGCTTCGCGAAACCTTGAGGTATGGCATTGAAGACCGGCTGTCGTGACGCTGCCTTAACATCCGCCAAACCATGCGCCGCTTCCGCCTGCCATCGCTGACGCGATCCGGTCTGACCGGGTTGCTGTGGCTCGCGCTGCTGATGCCGGCGGCGCAGTACGCGGCGCTGGTGCATGGCTTCTCGCACCTGGTGCCGCAGACGGCGTCCGACCGGGACGACCGGCAGGCGCCGCACGCGCAGTCCTGCGACCTGTGCCTGGTCGCCGCCGACCTGATCGGCGGCGCGCTGCCGGGCGTTCCGCCGAGCGTGGCCACTGCCACGCCGCGCCACGAACCGCCGGCCACGCCGGCTGCCAGCGTCTGGCTCGCACCGACGGCGCTGGCCTATCGCAGCCAGGCACCCCCGCTCACCCAGTCGTGACCGTTCCATGCCGCGCCCGGCCCGACGACACGTCGGCCCGGCGCGTTCCGACGTTTGCGCCTGGAGTGAGAAACCATGCACCCGCTGCTTCCGGCGAGCTTCGCGCTCGCCCTCGTGATTCCGTCGGCCGCCCGCGCCGACGGCGCCGCCGACATCGCGGCCCTTCGGCAAGAGATCGACACGATCCGCGCCTCCTACGAGACGCGCCTTCAATCCCTCGAACAGCGCCTGAAGGCCGCCGAGGCGCGCTCCGCCGCGCCGGCGCCGTCGGGCGCTGCTGCTGCCGCCGGCACCACCGCCAGCCCCATGGCTGCGGCCGAACCGCCGGCCGCGGTGCCACCGGCGGCGCCGCCCGGCACGTCGGCCTCCGGCGGCGCGCCGGCCGCCGGTGCCAATGCCTTCAACCCGTCGCTCTCGCTGATCCTGTCCGGCCTGTACACGCGCAGCTCGCGTGACCCCGCGGGCTACACGATCGGCGGCTTCCTGCTGCCGCCCGGCGCGGAGATCGGCCCGGGCACCCGCGGCTTCAGCCTGGCTGAGTCGGAGCTCGGCCTGTCGGCCAGCATCGATCCCTGGCTGCGCGGCGCGGCCAACATCTCGCTGCATGGCGACGACACCGTGTCGGTCGAGGAGGCGTATGTCCAGACGACCTCGCTCGGCAACGGGCTGTCGCTGAAGGCCGGCCGCTTCTTCTCGGGCATCGGCTACCTGAACCCGCAGCACTCGCACACCTGGGACTTCGTCGACAACCCGCTCGCCTACCAGGCGATGCTGGGCACGCAGTACGGCGATGACGGCGTGCAGCTCGGCTGGCTGGCGCCGACCGACCAGTACATCGAGCTCGGCCTGGAGCTCGGCCGCGGCCGCAGCTTTCCCGGCGGCGACAACAGCCGCAACGGCGCCGGCATGACGGCGCTGACGGCGCACACCGGCGGCGACATCGGCAGCAGCCACAGCTGGCGTGCCGGCCTGTCGGTGCTGAGCGCGAAGGCCGACGGTCAGGAACTCGCCGGCCTGGATGCCGCCGGCAGCCCGTTCACGAGCGTCTTCAGCGGCCGCACCCGGGTGTGGGTGGCCGACGCGATCTGGAAGTGGGCACCCGAGGGCAACGCCACCCGCACCAGCTTCAAGCTGCAGGGCGAGTACCTGCACAGCACGCGCGACGGCGGCCTGGCCGCCGACGGCGGCGACGCGCCGAGTGCCTACCGCGCGGTGCAGTCGGGCTGGTACCTCCAGGGTGTCTACCAGTTCCTGCCGGGCTGGCGCGCCGGCCTTCGCACCGAGCGGCTGGACCCCGGCACGCCGGACTACGGCCTGAACGCCGGCAGCTTCGCGGCCGACGGCTTCCGCCCGCACAAGACCACGCTGATGCTGGACTTCAACGCCAGCGAGTTCTCGCGCGTGCGCCTGCAGCTCGCGCGCGACCGATCGCGCGAGGGCGCGGCCGACAACCAGCTCTTCCTCCAGTACCAGATGAGCCTGGGCGCGCACGGCGCACACAGCTACTGAACACCGGCATCGAACCTGTCAGGACCTCTCATGAAGATGAACCGCAAGACCCTTTCCGCACTGTTGATCGCGCCGCTGGCGCTGCTGACCCTGCCGGCGCAGGCCGCGCTGCGCGTGTTCGCCTGCGAGCCCGAGTGGGGCGCGCTCGCGCAGGAGATCGGCGGCCCGCTGGTCGAGGTGTCGGTGGCGACCAGCGCGCTGCAGGACCCGCACCAGATCCAGGCCAAGCCCAGCCTGATCGCCCGCGCCCGCAATGCCGACCTGCTGGTGTGCACCGGCGCCGAGCTGGAAATCGGCTGGCTGCCGGTGCTGCTGCAGCAGTCGGGCAATGCCAAGGTTCAGGCCGGGCAGCCCGGCAACTTCGCGGCGGCGGACTTCGTCCGCAAGCTCGACGTGCCGAGCCAGCTCGACCGCTCGCAGGGCGACGTGCACGCCGGCGGCAACCCGCACATCCAGACCGACCCGCGCAACATCGCGCAGGTGGCCGCCGCGCTGGGCGCGCGGCTGCAGCAGGTCGACCCCGCGCACGCGGCGGACTACGCCCGCGCGCAGGAGCAGTTCGCGCAGCGCTGGCAGCAGGCGATGGCGCGCTGGGCGCAGCAGGCGGCGCCGCTGAAGGGCCTGCCGGTGGTGTCGCAGCACAAGGCCTTCGTCTACCTGTATGACTGGCTCGGGCTGAAGGAGGTGGCGGTGCTGGAGCCCAAGCCGGGCGTCGAGCCGACCGCGTCGCACCTGCAGACGGTGCTGTCGAACCTGAAGGCGACGCCGGCGCGCATGGTGCTGTACGCGGCCTACCAGGATTCGCGGCCGTCGGACTGGCTGAGCAGGAACGCCGGCATCCCGGCCGTCAAGCTCGCCTTCACGGTGGGCGGCACCGACGGCGCGAAGGACCTCGCCGGGCTGTTCGACGACACGCTGGCGCGCCTCGTCGCCGCCGCGGGGGCCAAGCCATGAACTGGGGTGCGCTCGACTGGTCCATCCTCGGCCCGCCGCTGCTGGCCGGGCTGCTGGTGCTGGCGACCCACGTGCCGCTGGGCACGCAGGTGCTGGACCGCGGAATCGTCTTCATCGACCTCGCGATCGCCCAGATCGCCGGCCTCGGGGTGATCGCGGCCGATGCGATGGGGCTGCCCGAAGGCGGCGTCGCGGTGCAGGCGGCCGCGGTCTGCGCGGCGCTGCTCGGCGCCTTGCTGCTGACCTGGACCGAACGCAAGGCGCCCGAGCAGCAGGAGGCGCTGATCGGCGTGATGTTCATCCTCGCCGCCTGCGCCGGCATCCTGCTGCTGGCCGGCAACCCGCACGGCGGCGAGCACCTGAAGGAGCTGCTGGTCGGCCAGATCCTGTGGGTGAACGCCACGCAGCTCGCCTGGCTGGCCGGGCTCTCGGCCGTGCTGCTGGCGGCGCTGTGGCTGGGCTGGGTCGAGCGGCTCGGTCGCTTCGGCTTCTACGGTGCCTTCGCGCTGGCGGTGACGGCGTCGGTGCAGCTCGTCGGCGTGTACCTGGTGTTCTCGAGCCTGATCATCCCGGCGCTGGCCACCCGCGGCCTGCGTGGGCCGCGCCGCCACGCGATCGCCTACGGCCTCGGCGCGCTGGGCTACGGGCTGGGGCTCGCGCTGTCGGCCGCGCTCGACCTGCCGTCGGGCGCGGTGATCGTGTGGACGCTGGCCGCCTGCGGGCTGGCCTGCGCCAGCCGGGCCGGGGCTGTCCGCAGGGTCGACGCGGTGGCGTGATGCGGGCCTGTGACGCGGAGGCGTGATCCGGTGGCGTGATCCGGTGGCGTGACGCGGCTGCCGGCGCGATCGCCCGGGGTCGCGCACCGGCGTGGTGCCGCGCGCCACGATACCGGTGCCCCGGCGCGGCTACAGCGGCATCGTGCCCACCGTCTCCGGCACCACCAGCCGTGCCGCGGTCGCCTGCACGACCTGCTCGACCGTGACGCCCGGCGCCGTCTCGCGCAGCACCAGGCCGGCGTCGGTCGGCTCGATGACGGCCAGCTCGGTGACGATCAGGTCCACGCGCCGCACGGCGGTCAGCGGCAGCGTGCAGTGCGGCACCAGCTTGGGCGCGCCGCGCGCCGTGTGCGTCATCGCGACGATGACGCGCCGGGCGCCGGTCACGAGGTCCATCGCGCCGCCCATGCCCGGCACCATCACGCCGGGCACCAGCCAGTTCGCGAGGTGGCCAGCCTCGTCCACCTGCAGGCCGCCGAGCACGGTGACGTCCAGGTGCCCGCCGCGGATCAGCCCGAAGGACAGCACCGAATCGATCGCGCAGGCGCCCGGCCCGGCGCCGACCGGCCGGCCGCCGGCGTCGGTCAGGTCCGCCCACGCGAAGCCCTCCTCGGGCAGCGGCAGCATGCCGATCAACCCGTTCTCCGACTGGAAGAACACGTTGACGCCGCGCGGCAGGTGGTGCGCCACCTGCGTCGGCAGGCCGATGCCGAGGTTCACGAGCTGGCCGTCGCGCAACTCCAGCGCCACGCGCCGGGCGATGATCTCCTTGTCATCCATTCGTGCGCTCCTTGCACACCAGGTAGTTCACGAGCACGTGCGGCGTCATCACCGCGTCGGGCGGGATGACGCCGACGGGAACCACGTCGTCGACCTCCGCGATCACGGTGCCGGCCGCCATCGCCATCACCGGGTTGAAGTTGCGCGAGGTGAGCGCGTATTCGAGGTTGCCGAGGTAGTCGGCGCGGCGGGCGTTGATCAGCGCGAAGTCGGCCTTCAGCGGCAGTTCCAGCAGGAAGGTGCGCCCGTCGATCTCGAGCGTGCGCTTGCCCTGCGCCGCCTGCGTGCCCACGCCGGTGGGCGTCAGCACGCCGCCCAGGCCGTAGCCGCCGGAGCGGATGCGCTCGACCAGGGTGCCCTGCGGCACCAGCTCGACTTCCGTTTCGCCGGCGAGCATCTGCCGCTGCGTCTCCGGATTCGTGCCGATGTGGCTGGTGACGATGCGCCGCACCAGCCGCGCGTCGACCAGCTTGCCGATGCCGACGCCGGGGCGCGCGGTGTCGTTGGCGATCACCGTCAGGCCGCGCCGGCCGCGCCGCACCAGTTCGTCGATCAGCCGCGGCGGGGTGCCGGCGCCCATGAAGCCGCCGATCATCAGCACCGCCCCGTCCGGGATCAGTTCCGCCATCTCCGCCGCCTGGGCCGCTTTCATCCGGGGTGCCTCGCGTTCCTGCCGTCGATACGAAGGCGCGTCGTGCGCGCGCTTCCCGGGCGACTGCACGATGCTTGCCAGCCGTGCGCGCGAAGGCGGTGCGCCGCGTCGCGCCGAAGCTGCCCGACGCGGGCGTCCGGCGCTACGGAGCCGGCTTCCCCGGCCCCTGCGTGCCGTCGGCGCGCGCCGAGAGGTAGGCGTAGAGATCGGCGATGTGCGCGCTGACGCGCGGCTCGCCTTGCCACGCGGGCATCGCCAGGGCGGCTTCCTTGCGCTGCAGCAGGTCGTCGATCAGGGCGTCTCGCGCGGCGCCCTCGACGCCGGCCTGCGACGCCGGCAGCGTCCAGTCGTAGCGCCGCAGCACCAGGCCGACGAAGCGGCGCGAGCCCATGCCGCCGACGCGCTGCAGCAGGTCGGGCGCGTTCGCGCTGCCGGTGGCCGCCGGGCCGTGGCATGCGGCGCACTTGTCCTGGAACACGCGCCAGCCGGCGTAGACCGTGCCCGGCCCGCGGCTGGCCCGCTCGATGTCCTGCTTCGGCTGCGTGTTCTGCACCTCGACGGCGCAGCCGGCCAGCAGCGCTGCGGCGATGCACAGCGCGGTGCGACGTCCACGCGCGGTGCGGGTGTCTGTCCGGGTGTCGACTTCCATGGCATGTTCTCCGGTTCGGTGGGGAGGCGATGGCGGTTGGCGGCTGGCGGTGGCGGTGGCGGTGGCGGTGGCGGTGGCGGTGGCGGTGGCGGTGGCGGTGGCGGTGGCACGGACGTCGTGGCGCAGCCGCCCGATCAGGCGTGCGCCTTCTGGTCGATCACCCGGCGCAGCTTGCCGCTGCCGCCCTGGCGCAGCGGCGCGAGCGCGCTGTATTCGATCTGCATCGGCGCCACGCCCTGGCGCTCGAAGCCCGCGGCCAGCGCCAGGCGGCAGCGTTCGAATTCGGCGCGCCCCTCGGCACCCTCGGCCGGCAGGCGCAGTTCCAGCACGCCGTCGGGGCGGAGCAGCAACTGGAAGCCGGTGACCTGGGCGCCTTCCTCGATCAGCGTCTCGACCACCAGCGGCAGCAGCGTGACGGTGCCGCCGCGCAGGGCCGGCAGCACCAGCAGATCGTCGGAGCGGCCGTGCACCTCGATCACCGGAAAACCGCTGCCGCAAGGGCAGCGTTCGCCGGTGAAGCGCACACGGTCGGTCAACTCGTAGCGCAGCAGCGGCTGGGTGCGGTTCGCGAGGTTGGTCAGCAGCGTGGCGTGCGACAGCTCGCCGGCCGCCACCGGCCGCCCGTGCCGGTCCACGCCCTCGAGGATGACCCAGTCGTCGTTCAGGTGCAGCCGGCCGCGGGAGCATTCGAAGGCCATCGAATAGAACTCCGACGCGCCGTAGCTGTTGCGCACCGAGCACCTGAAGGCCTCGCCCACCCGGGTGCGCTGGATGGCGGAAAGCTGCTCGCCTCCGAGCCACAGTTCGGACAGGCGAAGCGCCAGCCGGCCCTGCGCCTGCCACGGCGCGAGTGCGACGGCGCAGCTCGGGTAGGTGATCAGCACGTCGGGCTGCAGCGCCTGCAGCCGGGCGGCGATGTGCTCCAGCGGTTCGAGCACCGACACCTTGTCGATCGTCGGCGCCCAGGGCGCCGGCACGATACGGCGCAGCCGCTCGACGCTGACGTGCCCGGCGTAGGGCCCGCCGATGGCGCCGACGTAGGCGAAGCGCCGGCCCAGGCCCCACAAGCCCAGCGCGAGCTGCGACGGGTCGGCGCCGCGCAGGCGCAGCGCGTCGATGGCGTCGTAGGCGGCGAGGCTGGCGCCGTCCTGCACGAACACGCCCGGGTGGCCGCTGGTGCCGGAGCTGGTCCACAGCAGGTAGCGGCCGAGCCAGGCGTCGGCGACGTCGCCGGCCGATTCGAGCGCCGCATCCGCCGCCCGGCGGGTGATGCGGCGGTCGGTCGCCCAGTCGTCGAAGTGCTGCATCAGTTCCGACTTGGAGACGGGCTCGAAGTCGGCCAGCGTGCGGGCGTGGCGTGCACGCCGCGCGTAGAACGGCGACTCGCGCTGCGCGGTCTCGATCAGCCGATGCAGGCGCCGGGCGCGAAAACGCGCGCCCACGCCGCGCGGGTCGACGGCCGCCAGCCAGGTCTCCTGGCAGGCCTGCATCCACGAGACCGCATCGAACGGTGGCGCCGGGTGCTGCATCGATCACTCCTCGCAGGTCGGCAGACCCGCACCGCGAAGCTTCGCCCGCGCCGCACCGGCCGCCATTGACGATGCGCAATCCCGGCCCGTCAACGCCGGCTGCGCCAGCGCAAGCCCCTGCGGATGTCGTGGGTCATGATGGCCGGGCGGATCGTCAGTCGACTCCGCAGGAGGGCAGTCCCATGCGTATTCCGTTCGCCGATCGGGAGCAGGCGGGCCGCCGGCTCGCCCAGGCCGTCGCGGCCCTGCCGCGCGAAGGACCGACGGTGGTGCTGGCGCTGCCCCGTGGCGGGGTGCCGATCGGTGCCGAGGTGGCGCGCGTGCTCGGCGCGCCGCTCGATCTGCTGCTGGTGCGCAAGATCGGCGCACCGTGGCAGCCCGAGCTGGCGGTGGCGGCGGTCGTCGACGGTGCGCCGCCGCAGGTCGTCGTCGACGACGAACTGTCCGGGATGGCCGGTGTCGACGCGGACTACCTCCAGGCGCAGGTCGACCGCGCGCTGATCGAGATCGCGCGGCGTCGCGCGCTCTACCTGCCCCGGCGCACGCCGGCCGCGATCGAAGGCGCGACGGTGATCGTGGTCGACGACGGCATCGCCACCGGCACGACGGTGCGGGCGGCGCTGCAGGCGCTGCGGCGGCAGCACCCGCGCCGCCTGGTGCTGGCGGTGCCGGTGGCGCCGGCCGACACGCTGGCGGCGCTGCGCGGCGAGGTCGACGCGATCGTCTGCCTGGAGCAGCCTTCGCCGTTCCATGCGATCGGATGCCACTACGGCGACTTCCATCAGGTGAGCGACGAGGAGGTGATCGCGGCGCTGGAGTCGGCCCAGCGCGTTCGGCCGGGCGACGCACCCGCCGCGTGACGGTTCCCGGGCCGGGCGGGCCCGCCACGTGCCGCCGTTGGGCGGCAGCCAAGCTGTCTGGAGGCTGTCGGTGAGGCCCTCACAGGTCATCGCGAGCGGCTGCCGTGGCGCTGCGCGACCGCCGGAACGTGATCGATTCCCGCCGTCGAGCCGTCCGCGCACGACCAGCCGCGGCTGCCGATCGACGCTGCCGACCCGATCGCCGGCCGGCCCGGGCGCTGTTCGGGCCACCGCCCGCCGTGCGTCACCTGCGCAAGCCGTGCGCACCACCCACAGCGGGTGCCCCCCGAGGGCGGATGGGCGCTCGTTGACCAACTGCCAACAATTTCACGATGCGAGGGCGGTCCTTCACCAAAGAGGGGCAACAAGAAACCGATCGAACACGACGGCAGCACGTCCTCCAGCCTGGCATCGAACCTTCTCAGGAGTTGGCGGACATGAACACGGTCACATGGCGGTCTCGCATGCACACGGTCCTGATCGGACTCGTCGCGGCGTTGAGCATTTCATCCGGGGGCGCCCACGCCCAGGTCAAGAACGCGGGGAACGCGACGGACGTCGTGAACCCGCACTCGCCGCGGCACGGGCACCCGTACCGCCACGGCGCGGTGCCGACCCGCGAGGCGCACGAGAACATGAAGGCGTGGGCGGCGGCGAACCGCCCGGTGCATCCGTCGGTCGCCGCCGGAAAGCAGCGCGACCTTGCGTCGACGGCTGCCACGACCGATGCCGCTGCGGCCACCGGCCCGCAGACGCTCAGCTTCAACGGCGGCGTCAACGGCATCGGCGTCACCAGCGGAACGCCCAAGGTCTACCTCGTGTTCTGGGGCACGCAGTGGGGAACCGCCGGCACCAACGCGGCCGGCTACGCGACCTTCACCGGCGACCCGAAGACCGCGGCGCCGTACATGCAGGCCTGGATCAAGGGCCTGGGCACGAACGGCGAGCTGTGGTCGGGCGTGATGACCCAGTACTGCGACGGCCCGCTCGTCGCCACCGGGGCGACCACCTGCCCGGCCAGCGCGCCGCACGTGGGCTACCCGACCGGCGGCGCGCTGGCGGGCGTCTGGTACGACAACTCGGCGGCGGCGCCGTCCGCCGCGACCGGCCACCAGCTCGCGGCCGAGGCGGTCAAGGCGGCCGCGCATTTCGGCAACACCACGCCGGCCTCCAACCGCTACGCGCAGTACATCATCATGTCGCCCACCGGAACCCAGCCCGACGGGTTCAACACGCCCAACGGCGGCTTCTGCGCCTGGCACGACTTCAACGGCGACACCACGCTGAGCGGCGGCGGGGCCGCGTCGTCGCCGTACGGCGACATCGCCTTCACCAACATGCCCTACGTCACCGATGCCGGAACGAGCTGCGGCCAGAGCTACGTCAGCTCGGTGCTGGACGGCTTCTCGATGGTCGGCGGCCATGAGTACGCCGAGACCGTGACCGACCAGAACCCGGCCGGCGGCTGGATCAACCGCACCGGCTCCACCTACAACGGCGAGGAGAACGCCGACGAATGCTCGTGGATCAGCTCGGGGCAGGGCGCATCGGCCCTCGTCGCATTTGCCACCGGCACGTTCGCGATGCAGAGCACCTGGTCGAACGACACCAACCGCTGCGACATCGCGCACGCGATCGTGACCGGCAGCGGCGGCACGCCGACGGCCAACTTCAGCTTCACGACCAAGGGCCTGGCCGCGACCTTCACCGACAGCTCGACCGACGCCGGCGGCACCATCGGCACGCACGCCTGGAACTTCGGCGACGGCGGCACCTCCAGCGCAACCAACCCGACCCACACCTATGCGGCGGCAGGCACGTTCAACGTGACCGAAACGGTGACCGACAGCGGCAACGGCCGGACGAGCTCGAAGACGCTCGCCGTCACCGTGAGCGCGACCGGCGGCACGCCGGTGGCCAACTTCACGGCCAGCGCCAGCGGCCTGACGGTGAGCTTCACCGACAAGTCCACCGACACCGGCGGCAGCATCGGCACGCACGCCTGGAAGTTCGGCGACGGCGGCACGTCCAGCGCCACCAATCCGAGCCACACCTACGCGGTTGCCGGCACCTACAGCGTCAGCGAGACCGTGACCGACAGCGTCAACGGCAGCTCGAGCACGAAGACGGTGTCGCTGACGGTCACGGCGAGCACCGCGCAGCAACTGCTGGGCAATACCGGCTTCGAGGCGGCGACGGCGACGCCCTGGTCGATGACGTCCGGCGTGCTGTGCACCAACGCCGGCTGCACGGGCGAGACGGCCCACGCGGGCAGCGGCTTCGCCTGGCTCAACGGCTGGGGCAGCGCCCACACCGACACCGTCTCGCAGTTGGTCGCCATTCCGGCCGGCAAGACGACCGCGACGCTCGCGTTCTACCTGCACATCGACACGATGGAGTCGGGGACGACGGCCTACGACACGCTCAAGATCCAGGTGCTCAACAGCTCGGGCAGCTTGCTGGCAACCCTCGGTGCCTATTCGAACCTCAGCGCCGCCTCGGGCTACACGCGCCGGAGCATCAACCTGGGCGCGTACATCGGCCAGACGGTGCGGATCCGCTTCGTGGGCACCGAGGATTCGTCCTTGGCGACGTCCTTCGTCATCGACGACGTGACGCTGACGGTTCAGTGACCGGGGACTGTCGATGCTTCGTCATCGCTGGAACCGGGCTGCACGGATCGGCGCCGTGTTGTCGCTGGGCCTTGCCGTGATCGGCTGCAGCGCGCCATCGGCCGCGCAGGCGCCGTCCGGCGCCCGGCGGTCGAACGTGGTGCCGCCGTTCGTCACGCTGGAGCCTGCGGCGGTCGAGCTGGCGCCGGGCGCGAGTGTCCGGCTCACCGCACGGCCGCGGGGCGGCGAGGCGATGCTGTTCTCGATCGACTGGCGGATCGACGAAGGGCCCGCCGGCGGCGTGATCGCGGACGGGACCGCACGCCTGGCCGACGGCTCCTTCCAGGCCACCTACATCGCGCCGGCCACCGGCGCCGGGCCGTTCCACGTCGCGGCGAGCATCCGCGAGTACCCCGCCGCCGCCGCGGTCACGACCATCACGATCCTGCCGCGGCGTTGACGCCCGCCCGCTCGTTCAGCAGCGCCCGGTGCAGCGCCTGCTGCCCACTTCGGCGGGCGGCCTCGATCAGGGTCAGGTCGATCACGTCGCGCTGCGCGTGGCTGCCGCCGAAGCGGTGCGCCACGCTGCGGATCGGCCGCAGCAGGTCCACCGCCAGCGCGTAGCGCCCGTCGCCGAAGGCCTGGATCGCCTGCGTCGCGGCGCGGCCGACCTCGCGCGTGAATCCGGCGTTGTCGCCGTCGGCCTCGACGGCGGCGGCCTGGGCTTCGAGCAGGGCGGCGGCCGAGGCGTCGCGGCCGCTGCCGACGAAGGCCATCATCGCGTGCATGTCGTTGAAGGCGTAGTGGCCCGCAGTGGCCAGCGGCGACCAGCGATCGGCCAGCGCCTCCCAGCGGTCGCCGACGTCGATGCCGCGGAGCTGCAGCCGCCACAGCAGCGCCGACGCGTCGATCATGTCCAGCACCACGCCCGAGCCGCCGCCGCAGATCGGGCCGTCGACCAGCGCCAGCACCTCGTCGACCTCGTCCTGGCCGAGATGGAAAAGCGCCAGGTGCCACCAGTTGTGGATCGCGAAGAAGCTGCCTTCGCTCCAGCCGGCCCGGTTGCCGCGCATCCACGCCACGCCTTCGGCGCGCCGGTCCTGCATCTCCAGCACGTGCGCCACCGCGTGCTGGCCCCAGGCGTCGCGCGGCTCCAGCGCCACGCACTGGCGGCCCAGCCGCTCGGCCTGCGCGTAGCGGCCGGTTTCCTCGAGGCCGAAGGCCTGCATGCCCAGCACTGCGTGGTAGCCGGGCATCGAGGGCGCCCAGGCCGGCAGCGCGCGGGCGATGCGGTCGTGCAGCATGCGCGCGTCGCCGGTGAAGAAGTCGATCTGGTGGCCGGCCTGCAGGGCCAGCGCGTCGAGCGGGAAGTCGATGCTCAGGTCTTCCAGCACCCGGCCGGCGGCGCGCCAGCGGCCGTCGACGAGGTGGCCGACGGCGGCGAGGTGGCCGCACTCGCGCGCCGTCAGCGGCAGCGCCTGCGCGCACCGGTGGGATTCGCGTGCCACGGCCACGCCGGTCGGCTCGGTGCCCAGCAAGTGCAGCCAGGCCTTCAGCAGGTGTGCCATCGCCATCCCGGGCGCGGCGTCGATCGCGCGGTCGGCGCCGGCCACCGGGTCGCCGACGAGGCAGCGAAGCTGGTGCAGCGCATCTTCCAGGTGGGCCAGTGCGTCCGGGCTGGCGCCGCTGACGGGGTGGCCGACGGAATCTTCGAGCATGGTGGCATTCCTCCGGAATCGGGCGGGCAGCGGGCAGGCGGCGGACGGGTCCGGCGACGAAGCCGCAGGCTACCGCGGGATGCGCGGCCGTGCGATCGGCCGTGCGGCCCGCGCGCCGATCAGCCCGGCGGCGGGCGTTCCTGCAGACGCGGGATCCAGTACGCCAGTTGCGCCGCCGCCGCGAATGCGATCAGCCCGGTGACGGCGATGCCGGCCCCGAGCGACAAGGTGGCGGCCAGCAACGAGAGCAGCGCCGGCCCGCACGACGCGCCGATGTCCGACATCAGCCGCCACACGCCGAGGAAGTGGGCGCGCCCGGGCCGGGGGGAATGGTCGGCGCCGAGCGTCATCACCATGCCCGAGCCGATGCCGTTGCCGAAGCCGATCACCGCGGCCGCGAGCAGCAGCGTCGACGCGCCGTTCGTGAGCGGCGTGAGCAGCAGCGCGGCGCCCATCAGCACCATCGACGGCACCGCCACCCAGCGGCGCCCCTTGCGGTCCATGACCTGGCCGGCCGGGTAGAACACGAGCATGTCGATGCCGCCCGCGAGGCCGTAGATCAGCGACGCGACGGACGGCGCGAGCCCGAGCTGGTCTGCCCACAGCGGGATCACAGCCTGCCGTGTCGCCCGGACGGCGCTGACCAGCATCACGCCGATACCGAGGGTGACGAAGACGTGGCGGTGGTCGCGCAGCGTCGAACGCAGCGTCGGCGCCGCGGGCGGGTCGGCCGCCGCATCGTGGGGCGAGCTGTCCGTTTCGAGGTCGGGGATGCGCGCGGCGACGACCGCCGCCACCGCCAGCGCGCCGATGCCCACGCCGTAGGCGCCGATGAGGCCGAAGCGGTGGATGGCGGCAGCGGCGGCGAACGGGCCGATGAACATGCCGATGCGCATCACGCCGCCCAGCGTCGACAGCGCCCGCGCCCGGTAAGCCACGGGCACGGCCTCGGTTAGGTAGCTCTGGCGGGCGAGGCTGAACACCGCCTGCGACATGCCGACCATGAAGCAGCCGGCGGCGAAGACGCCCAGGTGGCTGGTCCACGCGCACAGCGCCATCGCGACCGCGCACCAGACGGCGGCGGCGACGATCGCCCAGCGTTCGCCCCGGTGCATCGTGATCAGCGACGCCGGGATGTTGCTGACCAGCGAGCCGATGCCGATCAGCGTGACGACGAGCGCCGCCATGGGAACGGAGGCACCCAGGTCGCGGGCGGTGAGCGGGATCACGGGGAGGATGGCCCCTTCGCCGAGGCCGAACAGCAGCGAGGGGCCGAAGGCGGAGACGGCGATGCGCCGCAGGGGGAAGGAATCAGGGGACACGGATCGATGGGTTCGGGGAGCGGGCGCCAGACCGATTCTCGCGGCCGGCGGCTTGGCCACGTGCGCGATCCGGTCTCGGCCCGCGGCCCGGCTTGGGGGGCGAAGGTATCGTTCTTGCGTTCGATCCCGGGGCGCGCAGGTGCTGCGGCCCAGCCCCGCTGCCGGCATCGCTGGTGCGAGTGCCGCACGCCCGTCCCCCTTGCAGGGGGCGGGCGGCGCAGGACGGTCTGCATCCTTCAACCACCGGCGGCGCCCGGCCGCCCAGGAGATCGACATGTTCGGACTGACGCCCCTCGGTGTGCTGCACACCGCCATCAGCCTGGTGGCGCTGGCCGCCGGCATCGCCGCCTTCGCCCGCGACCGCGCGATCCTTCCGGGCACGGTGCTCGGCCGCCTCTACGTCTGGACCACGGTGCTGACCTGTCTCACCGGCTTCGGCATCTTCCAGCATGGCGGGTTCGGCAAGCCGCACGTGCTGGGCATCGTCACGCTGCTCGTGCTGGGCGTCGCGGCGCTGGCCGGGCGCGGCCTGCTGTTCGGGCGCTTCGCGCGCTATGTCGAGACCGTCGCCTACTCGGCGACCTTCTTCTTCCACATGATCCCAGGCGCGACCGAGACCTTCACCCGCCTGCCAGCCGGCGCGCCGCTGTTCAGCGGGCCGGAGGACCCGGCGCTGCTGAAGCTGGTCGGCGTGTTCTTCGTGCTGTTCCTCGCCGGTGCGAGGCTGCAGGTGCGCCGCCTGCGCACAGCCGGCGCATCGGGTGCGCTGGCGCCCACCGCCTGAAAACTCGCGCAAACGCCCGGCCGCCCGGAGTTTCGTCACCCTCCTCCGGGGGCGGACGAACCAGGTCGCCGGCCTGGGGGCGCTGTCAGCCCGGCGTTGCCGGCTGCTTTGCCCGCTTCGTCAGCACCACGTGCATCGCGTGCGGCGAGGCGGTGTGTTCGGTGCATTCGTAGCCGAGCGCGGGCAGGTCGATGCCCGCGAGCAGCGGCTCGCCGCTGCCGAGCAGGGCCGGCGACAGTGCGAGGTGCAGTTCGTCGACGAGGCCGGCGGCCAGGTACTGGCGCACCGTCGCCGGGCCGCCGCCGATGCGGATGTCCCGGCCCTGCGCCGCTTCCCTCGCCCGCGCGAGCGCGGCGTGGATGCCGTCGCAGACGAAGTGGAAGGTCGTGCCGCCTTCCATCGGAATCGATTCGCGCGGGTGGTGCGTCAGCACGAAGGCCGGCACGTGGTACGGCGGGTTGCTGCCCCACCAGCCCTTCCAGACGTCGTCCGGCCATGGCCCGCGCACCGGCCCGAACATGTTGCGCCCGAGGATCCAGGCGCCGACGTTCGCGAAGCTGCGCGCCATGAAGTCGTCGTCGATGCCGATCTCGCCGGCGCCGCCTCCGATCATCTGCTGGAAGGTGCGCGTCGTGAACGCCCATTTCATCAGCGCGGGGCCGCCGACGCCGAGCGGGTGGTCGATGCTCTGGTTCGGGCCGGCGCCGAAGCCGTCGATGGACAGGCCGAAGCAGCGGACGATGAGTCTGGACATGGGGAACCTCCGCGGCAGGGCGATGCGCGTGGCGGAGGTGCCGGACGGTCTTCGCGCCATCCGGCCCCGGCAGCGGCATCGCAGACGCCGGGTTGGTATCCAGCCCAACGAAAACGCCGGCACTGGGCCGGCGTCTTCGATGGGGCAGGCTGGGCCGCCCCCGGTTTGCGCCCGTCGCCGGGCGCGTGCTCGTTACGCCAGCGCGGCGCGCAGGTCGGCGGCGAAGCTCGGCTGCGATTCTTCGTAGGCGGCGGCGCGCTCGCGCAGCTCGTCGGCGAGGTCGGCGTCGCTGGTGTCGGGCAGGTGGCGCAGGTTGGCCAGCAGCTTGTCGAGGAAGCTTTGCGAGGCTTCGTCGGCGGCATATTCGTGCGCCACGATGGCGCGCATGTCGAGGATGGGTTGGTTCATGATGATTCTTGCGTAGAGGTTGCGGTGTCGGGCGCGGTGTCTGCCGTGGTGGCGATCAGGCCGGCTCGACGGAGGGTTCGACCGCTGCGCTGCGGCCATCAGGTCGGCAGCGAAGCGATTGGTTGCGAGGTGTGGGCCTGGGCGCGGGCGCGCAGCTCACGGCCTCGGCATTCGCGCCGGCGGTGATCAGACGGCGCGAGACGGCATCGACGGCGCGGCAGCGGCGCGGTCAGCGTGGCGAAAGCGGAAGCCAGCGCGCGCACCGACGAGCCGATGACCGACGGCGAGGCCGGGCGGAACGACTGCGAGGGCAGGGTGAGGCTGGACATGGTGGGTTCTCCTTCGGTGAACATCGAGTGATGTTGCAGCGAAGCATAGGGTAAACCCGGTGTCTGTGCCTAGGGTTAACCCTTTGATGGCGGCAGAGGTGTCGTGCCGTCGCGACAGTGCGGACTTCGGGTTCGGGTTCGCGGCCCGTCCGTCGCCCATGGTTTGACCGTAGATTGCGCACCCGCGGGCGGACCCGGCCGGAAGGTCCGCCGGCGGGTCGGGCTCTGGCCCGGCCACCGCGAACCGACCTCCCCACCACGACCCTCCATGAGCGAAGCCCGTCCCACCCTTGCCGCGTTCCCGTTCCGTCGCCGCGTGACCACGCGCTGGGCCGACAACGACGTCTACGGCCACGTCAACAACGCCGTCTACTACCAGTATTTCGACAGCGTCATCAACGACGTCCTGATCGAGCGGTGCGGTCTCGACACCCAGCGCGGCGAGGTCGTCGCCTTCATCGTGCGCTCGGAGTGCGACTTCCTCGCGCCGGTCGCCTACCCGGGCGATGTCGAGGTCGGCGTGGCGGTGGCCCGGCTCGGGCACTCGTCAGTCACCTGGTCGCTGGGCCTGTTCAAGCCCGGCCAGGACGCGCCCTGTGCGCTCGGCCGCATGGTGCACGTGTTCGTGGAGATGGCCACGCAGCGCCCGGTGGCCATCCCGGACGAGACCCGCGAGGTCTTGGGCCAGCTGCTCCCGGTGCCTGTCAGTCCACCACCCGCGACCCCGCCGGCTCCACCGCCGCCGACATCGTCGCCGACATCGCCGCCGACACCGCCCGCACCCGCTCCAGCCGATCCTGGATGACCTCCGCCAGCAGATCGGCCACGATCTTGACCAGCGGCGACAGCGGCTTGCCCGCGTCGATCACCAGGCTCACCGCCTGCGGCTCCACGCCCGCGTCACGCACCGGGACGAAGCGCAGCGTGCCGGCGATCAGTTCCGGTGCGGCATCGAGTTCGGACGTGAAGGCCACGTAGCGCCCGCTCTCGACCAGCGTCTTGACCAGGTGCAGCGAGTTGGTCTCGACGCGGCTTCGCGCGTCGGTGAACAGCCAGCTGTAATGCGACTCCAGGTAGCGCCGGATCAGCAGCTTCTTGCTCTGCAGCGCGACCGGGTGGGCGCAGATCTCCTGCATGCTGGCGCTGGGCGCGGCCGCGAGCGGATGCCCGGCCGCCACGATGCAGCCGAAGGGCAGGTCGCAGCGCCACAGGGTGTGCAGGTCGCGCCGCGGCGTCAGGTTGAACACCGCGGCGAGGTCCGCGCGTTCTCCCAGCACGGCGGCCACGGCGTCTTCCGAGCCGCCGATCTCGATGTCCAGCGACACCTGCGGATGCCGCGCCGCCAGCGCCTCGACCAGCGCGGGCAGCACGCCGGTGGCGTGGCTGTCCATCGCGCTGATGCGCACCTGGCCCTGGTGGATGCCCTGCATCTGGCGGATCTCCCGGCCGGCGCGCTGCTCGTCGCCACGCCAGCGCCGGGCCAGGGTCACGATCGTCGCGCCCGGCGGTGTCAGGCGCATGCCGCGCGGCACCCGGTCGAACAGCGGCACGCCCAGTTCTTCCTCGAGCTGCAGGATCTGCCGGTTGACGGCCGAGGCGGCGACGTGGAGTTCCTTCGCTGCCCCCTGGATCGAGCCGGAGCGGGCGACCTGGTCGACGTACCGGAGGACGATCGGAAGCAGGGAGTTGCGCATCGGCGGGCCTTGCATGCTGATTTTGCGCATGCATTGTTGCGAAATCGGTGATGGACGGCAATGCACCCGATCCCTAGGATGCCGCCGATCGCTTCACCCCCTGGAGGTCCCCCCATGCAGACCGCTCCCACCGTTCCCGTCGCGCCCGCCGGGCTTGGCGGCTCCTCCGATTCGCCGCTCGACGCGACCTACCGGCGCATCACCTGGCGCCTGATCCCGTTCCTGTTCGTGCTGTGGGTGCTGGCCTGGGTCGACCGGGTCAACGTCGGCTTCGTCAAGCTGACGATGCTCGACGAGCTGAAGTGGAGCGAAACCGTCTACGGCCTGGGCGCCGGCATCTTCTTCCTCGGCTACTTCTTCTTCGAGGTGCCGTCGAACCTGCTGCTGCAACGCATCGGCGCGCGCAAGACCATCACGCGCATCACGCTGGGCTGGGGCGCCGTCTGCGTCGCGATGATGTTCACCTCGACGCCGGCGATGTTCTACTTCCTGCGCTTCCTGATGGGGGTGTTCGAGGCCGGCTTCTACCCCGGCATCATCCTGTTCCTGACCTACTGGTACCCGAGCGAGCGCCGCGCCAAGGCCTTCGGCATGTTCATGTCGGCCTCGGGCATCGCCGGCGTGATCGGCGGGCCGCTGGCCGGCACCGTGATGAACGGCATGCACGGCGTCAACGGCTGGTCGGGCTGGCAGTGGGTGTTCCTGATCGAGGGCGTGCCGTCGATCATCGCCGCCGTCGTGACCTGGTTCTACCTGACCGACCGGCCGTCCGAGGCGAAGTGGCTGACGCCGGTGCAGCGCAAGCTGGTCGAGGCCGACCTGGCGCGCGACGCCGCCGCGCTCGGCAAGCGCGAGGAGAGCCTGCTCGCGTCGCTGAAGAACGGGCGCCTGTGGCTGCTGATCCTGGTCTTCTTCTGCGTCATCGCCGCCAACTCGTCGCTGACCTTCTTCGGCCCGTCGGTAGTCAAGGAAGCCGGCTTCACGAACCCGGCGACGATCGGCTGGATCATGTCGCTTTCCTACCTGTTCGGCGCCGCCGGCATGGTGATCAACGGCCTGCACTCCGACCACACGAAGGAGGCGCGCCTGCACTGCGCCTTCGCCGCCGCGCTCGGCGCCGCCGGCCTGGTGCTGACGACGGTCTTCCTGAAGACGAGCCCGACGCTCGCGCTGGCCGCGCAGACGCTGGCCATCATCGGCACGATGAGCGCGATCCCGGTGTTCTGGCAGCTCCCGGGGCGCTTCCTGGCCGGGGCGGCGGCGGCCGGCGGTGTCGCGCTGATCAACTCGATCGCCAACCTGGCCGGCTTCGGCGCGCCGTTCATGCTCGGCGTCATCAAGACGCAGACCGGCGGCCTGTCGCTGGGGCTGCTGATCGTCGCCGCGGTCGAGGTGTGCGCGACGATCCTGATCCTGATGTACATCCCGCGCTTCGTGCGGGCGGCCAAGTAGGCCGGTTCGCCGCGGCGCCGCGAGGCCTCGTGGGGCCGCGGCGGCGCCGTGATCGGCTTCAGAACACCGCGTGGTCGCCGCGTTCCGGCGCCGCGGCGCCGCGCGCCACCGCCGCATAGAAGTCGAACAGCGTCTCGGTGCCGGTCGACGGCGTGGCGGCGGCGTCGTAGCGGCCGGTCCGCGGGTCCAGCACCAGCATCGATTCGGTGGCGTAGTAGCGGCCGATGCGCGCCAGTTCCGCCTTGTCCGCGAGCGCGGGCACGAGGCGCCCGGCGGCGCCCAGCACACCGGCGATCGCATCGAGCATCGCCACCGGCACCTGGCGGAAGCGGGCAGGGCGGCCGAACAACGCGGCCAGGCGCTCGCCCTGCTGGCGCGGCGTGACGGCCTCGCCCGGCCCGCCGATCGGCAGCACGCGGTCGCGGCAGACCGGGTCGTCGAGGCAGTCGGCGAGGTAGTCGGCGAGGTCGCCGTCGCTGATCGGCTTGCAGGCCGTCAGCGTGCCGTCGCCGAACACCAGGAAGGGCTGGCCGCGACGCACCCGCTCGATCTGCCCGGACAGGGATTTGAAGTACGCCGTCGGCCGCACGATCGAGTAGGCGAGGCCGGATTCGACGAGCCGCTGCTCGAACGCCAGCTTGGCATGCTGGAACGCGAGCAACGGCTTCTGCACGCAGATCGCCGACAGCAGCACGACCTGCGACACGCCGGCGGCACCGGCCGCCTCCATCGCGTGCACGTGGGCCTGGTGGTCGATGGCCCAGGCATCGCGCGGCGCGCCGGTGCGCGAGGCGAGGCAGGAGACGAGGGCGTCGAAGCGCTCGCCGCGGAAGCCGTCGCGCGCGAGCGATGTCGGGTCGGTGACGTCGCCGCCCCGCAGCGCGGCGCCGGCCAGCAACCGTGCCGTGTCGGCCGGCGCGAGCGCACCGCCGGCGCCGGCCCGCGGCCGCACGAAGCACACCACCTCGTGGCCCCGCCGCACGAGCGCCCGTACCGTGGCCTGGCCGATCGTGCCGGTGGCGCCGAGCACGAAGACGCGCCGCGGCTGCGGCGAAGGCGTCGCCGCGGACCGACCGTCGGCCTCTCGGTCCGCCCCGGCACCGACGTGTCGTGCGGCTGGTGCCACGGCTTCCCGGGCGGCGTCTCGGAGGGTGTCTGCGACGGCCTGTCCGGCTGCGGCTCTGCCGGCGGCGTGCCTCACGCCGGCGCGCTGCGGAACGCCGCTTCGCGGTGGTGCAGCACCGGTGGCAGCATGGCCGGGCGCAGGCCGCGGAACGGCACGTCGCGGTGGTACTCGATGATGAAGTCGACCCAGTCGGTCTGCTGCT
>JBGAMJ010000096.1:0-20418 GCA_044223035.1 Piscinibacter sp. | reverse complement strand
GGCCCGGCCGCCGGTCCGGCCGTGGGCGACTACCTGGTCGGTGCCGCCTCGTTCGGCCCGCCCTTGGGCAGCACGCCCGTGGTCGGCCAGTTGATGCCGGTGGTGGACGCGCTCGACGGTTCCGGCCTGGCCTGCACGGCCCTGAACGCGAAGAACGCGCTCGCGGTCAAGGGCAACGTCGCACTCGTCGACCGGGGCGTCTGCGGCTTTGCGCTGAAGGCCGCCAACGTCCAGGCGGCCGGGGCAATCGGCATGATCGTGGCCGACAACGTCGCCGGGTCGCCGCCGCCGGGCATGGGCGGCACGGACCCGAGCATCGTCATTCCGTCGGTGCGGATCACGCAGGCCGACGGGACGAAGCTGAAGCAGCGTCTGAAGACGCGCTCGCGCACGTCCTCGGGCGTGATCGCCAACCTGGGCGTCAACGGCAGCCAGTACGCGGGGGCGGATGTCTTCGGGCGCGCGCTGCTGTACACGCCGAACCCGATCCAGCCGGGTTCTTCGGTGTCGCACTGGGACACGATCGCCTTCCCGAATCAGCTGATGGAGCCGGCGATCAACGGTGACCTGCTGCACTCGGTCTTGAAGCCCGCGGACCTGACCTTCGAGCTGTTCAAGGACATCGGCTGGTGATTCCCGGGGTCGCCTCGAAGCGACCCATCCGACCCAGGGGCGCGACCGGAGTCGCGCCCCTTTTTCGTGGTGGCGGTGTGGCACACGGGCGTCGGAGCAGGCCTTCGACGAGAGCGGGGCCGGCGAGCGCCTAAAATGCGCGGTTCACACCTGCTTCGCCGGAACGCGCCATGGGCCGCACGCTGTACGACAAGATCTGGGACGAGCACGTCGTCCACACCGAGGACGACGGCACGTCGGTGCTCTACATCGACCGCCACCTGGTGCACGAAGTCACCAGCCCGCAAGCCTTCGAGGGGCTGGATCTCGCCGGCCGCAAGGTGTGGCGCATCTCGGCCAACCTCGCGGTCAGCGACCACAACGTGCCCACGACCGACCGTTCGCACGGCATCGCCGACCCGGTCTCGCGGCTGCAGGTCGACACGCTGGACGCCAACTGCGACCGCCTGGGCATCACGCAGTTCAAGATGAACGACCGCCGCCAGGGCATCGTGCATGTGATCGGCCCCGAGCAGGGCGCCACGCTGCCCGGCATGACGGTCGTCTGCGGCGATTCGCACACGTCCACGCACGGCGCCTTCGGTGCGCTGGCGCACGGCATCGGCACCAGCGAGGTCGAGCACGTGCTGGCGACGCAGACGCTGCTGGCGCGCAAGGCGAAGAACATGCTGATCCGCGTCGAGGGCCGCGTGATGCGCGGCGTCGGCGCCAAGGACATCGTGCTGGCGATCATCGGCAAGATCGGCACTGCCGGCGGCACCGGCTACACGATCGAATTCGCCGGTTCCGCGATCCGTGCGCTGAGCATGGAAGGCCGCATGACGGTCTGCAACATGGCGATCGAGGCGGGTGCTCGCGCCGGGCTGGTCGCGGTCGACGAAACGACCGTCAACTACGTGAAGGGCCGGCCGTTCTCGCCCAAGGGCGTCGAATGGGAGCAGGCCGTGACCTACTGGCGCACGCTGCACTCCGATCCCGGCGCGCACTTCGACGCCGTCGTCGAGCTCGACGCGTCGACCATCCGCCCGCAGGTCACCTGGGGCACGTCGCCGGAGATGGTGCTGTCGATCGAGGACCGCGTGCCCGATCCCGACCGCGAGCACGATGCGAACCGCCGCGGCGCGATCGAACGCGCGTTGACCTACATGGCGCTGGAGCCGAACAAGCCGATCGCCGACATCGTGCTCGACAAGGTGTTCATCGGTTCGTGCACCAACTCGCGCATCGAGGACATGCGCGAGGCGGCCGCCGTCGTGCGCCGCCTCGGCGGCAAGGTGGCGTCCAACATCAAGCTGGCGATGGTCGTGCCGGGCTCGGGCCTCGTGAAGGAGCAGGCCGAGCGCGAGGGCCTTGACCAGGTCTTCAAGGCGGCCGGCTTCGAATGGCGCGAACCGGGCTGCTCGATGTGCCTCGCGATGAACGCCGACCGGCTCGAACCCGGCGAGCGCTGCGCCTCGACCAGCAACCGCAACTTCGAAGGCCGCCAGGGCGCCGGCGGCCGCACCCACCTCGTGAGCCCGGCGATGGCCGCCGCGGCGGCGATGCAAGGGCACTTCGTCGACGTGCGCCGGCTCGCCTGAGCGGCTGTCCGCCGCACTCCACCCCACCGCCAGGAAGTTCTCCCATGAAGCGTCACCTGTCCCTCCTGATCGCCGTCGCGTTCGTGCTCGCGGGCTGCAACACGATCGCCGGCGCCGGCGCCGACATCCAGAAGGCCGGCGAGAAGATCGAAGACGCCGCCAAGAAGAAGTGAGGCCGCGATGAACCCGTTCCGCATCCACACCGGCCTCGTCGCACCGATGGATCGGGAGAACGTCGACACCGACGCGATCATCCCGAAGCAGTTCCTGAAGTCGATCAAGAAGGCCGGCTTCGGCCCGAACCTGTTCGATGCCTGGCGCTACCTGGACCCCGGCGAGCCGGGCCAGGACCCGGCGTCGCGGCGGCCGAACCCCGATTTCGTGCTGAACCAGCCGCGCTACCGCGGCGCGTCGGTGCTGCTGGCGCGCGGCAACTTCGGCTGCGGTTCCTCGCGCGAGCATGCGCCCTGGGCCATCGACCAGTACGGCTTCCGTGCGTTGATCGCGCCGAGCTACGCCGACATCTTCTTCAACAACTGCTTCAAGAACGGGCTGCTGCCGATCGTGCTGCCCGAGCACGAGGTGGCGCGCCTGTTCGACGAGGTCGCCGCGTTCGTCGGCTACTCGTTGACGATCGACCTGGAGCAGCAGGTGGTGCGCAAGCCCGACGGCGCCACGCTTGCCTTCGACGTGCAGCCGTTCCGGAAGTACTGCCTGCTCAACGGGCTGGACGACATCGGCCTGACGCTGCGCCACGCCGACAAGATCCGTGCGTTCGAGGCCGAACGCCTGCTGTCCAAACCCTGGCTTGCGAACACCCTCTGATCCACGGCGTGGCGCACCGCGCCGCCGCCGCGCCGCCCCATGCGTCACACCCGGCTCCACAACCTGCTGTACCGCCACTGGTGGCTGACCTTCCTGCTGCTCGGTGCCAGCTTCGTCGTCTTCGGCCTGCTGTCGCTGAACCTGGTGCACACCTTCAGCGCGAACGTCGAGTTCCTGACGAACTACGGCACCGACGCGGTGCGTGAAGGCGGCCTGGTGCAGCTGGCCGAATTGATCGCCACCGGTTACGCGGCGGCGGCTTTCTACCTGGTCTTCAAGCTGTGCGAGAAGATCCTCGTCGAGCGCATGTGCCTCGGCGCACCCCACAAGGACCCCCCGTGAAGATTGCGATCCTGCCCGGCGACGGCATCGGCCCCGAGATCATGGCCGAGGCCGTCAAGGTCCTGCGCGCGCTCGACCTGCCGCTCGAGACCGAGGAAGCGCCCGTCGGTGGCGCTGCCTACGAGGCGCACGGCCACCCGCTGCCGCCGTCGACGCTGAACCTCGCGCGCGCTGCCGACGCGGTGCTGTTCGGCGCCGTCGGCGACTGGAAGTACGACAAGCTCGACCGCCCGCTGCGCCCGGAGCAGGCCATCCTCGGACTGCGCCGCGAACTCGGCCTGTTCGCCAACTTCCGCCCGGCGATCTGCTACGAGCAGCTCACGGCCGCGTCGAGCCTGAAGCCCGAACTCGTCGCCGGGCTGGACATCCTGATCATCCGCGAGCTCACCGGCGACATCTACTTCGGCCAGCCGCGCGGCCGCCGCATCGCCACCGACGGCCACTTCCCCGGCGCCGAGGAAGCCTTCGATACGATGCGCTACAGCCGCCCGGAGATCGAGCGCATCGCGCACGTCGCCTTCCAGGCGGCGCGCCGGCGCGGCAGCCGCGTGACGAGTGTCGACAAGGCCAACGTGCTCGAGACCTTCCAGCTCTGGAAGGACGTCGTCACCGACGTGCATGCGCAATACCCCGACGTGTCGCTCGACCACATGTACGTCGACAACGCGGCGATGCAGCTCGTCAAGGCGCCGAAGAAGTTCGACGTGATCGTCACCGGCAACATGTTCGGCGACATCCTGTCCGACGCCGCGGCGATGCTGACCGGCTCGATCGGCATGCTGCCGTCCGCTTCGTTGGACCGGAACAACAAGGGGCTCTATGAACCCAGCCACGGCAGCGCGCCGGACATCGCCGGCCAGGGGATCGCGAACCCGCTGGCTACAATCCTGTCCGCTGCCATGATGCTCCGCTACTCCCTCCAACATCCCCAGGCCGCCGCCCGCATCGAGGCGGCGGTGGCCGACGTGCTCGCCCGCGGGCTGCGCACGGCCGACATCTGGTCGGAAGGCACCACGCGGGTCGGCACGCGCGAGATGGGCGATGCGGTCGTGTCCGCCATCGCCGGCAGCGGCGTCATCAAGACGATCACCCAGAAGAGCTAGCAGCTCCGGTTCGTCTCGCCCCTCAGATCCCGGCGATTCGAGCCGGGGAAGCAGGCGGTTTCAGCAACTTTCTGAAAGGGCAATGACGATGAATCGGGTAGGACTGGTGGGCTGGCGAGGCATGGTCGGGTCGGTGCTGATCGACCGCATGCGGCAGGAAGGCGATTTCGCGCTGATCGAGCCGGTGTTCTTCAGCACCAGCAACGCCGGCGGCCAGCTGCCCGCGGCGATCGCCGACCTCGGCAAGAACGAAACGACGCTGCAGGATGCGAACAGCATCGAGGCGCTGCGCCGCTGCGACGTCATCATCACCGCCCAGGGCGGCGACTACACCGGCGAGGTGTTCCCGAAGCTGCGCGCCGCCGGCTGGAACGGCCACTGGATCGACGCCGCCTCCACGCTGCGCATGAAGGACGACGCGGTGATCGTGCTCGACCCGGTCAACCGCCCGGTGATCGACGCCGCGCTCGCGCGCGGCGGCCGCAACTGGATCGGCGGCAACTGCACGGTGAGCTGCATGCTGATGGGCGTGGGCGCGCTGTACAAGGCCGGGCTGGTCGAGTGGATGAGCACGCAGACCTACCAGGCGGCATCCGGCGGCGGCGCGCAGCACATGCGCGAGCTGCTGACGCAGTTCGGCACGCTGAACGCCGAAGTCCGCGGCCTGCTCGACGACCCGAAGAGCGCGATCCTCGAGATCGACCGCAAGCTGATCGCCAAGCAGCGCTCGCTGGCCGAATCCGAAGTGGCGAACTTCGGCGTGCCGCTGGCCGGCAGCCTGATCCCGTGGATCGACAAGGATCTGGGCGTCGGCCGCGGGCGTGACGACGAAGGCTACGGCACCAGCCGCGAGGAGTGGAAGGGCGGCGCCGAGACGAACAAGATCCTTGGCCAGGGCGCCGGCTTCGGCACGCCGGCCGTGCCGGTCGACGGCTTCTGCGTGCGTGTCGGCGCGATGCGCTGCCACAGCCAGGCGCTGATGTTCAAGCTCAAGAAGAACGTCCCTTTGGCCGACATCGAAGCCATGATCGCGGCCGACAACGAATGGGTGCGGGTGATCCCGAACACGCGCGAAGCCACCGTGGCCGGCCTGACGCCGGTGGCGGTGACGGGCACGATGAACATCCCGGTCGGCCGGCTGCGCAAGATGGCGATGGGCCCGGAATACCTGGGCGCGTTCACGATCGGCGACCAGTTGCTGTGGGGCGCGGCGGAACCGCTGCGCCGCATGCTGCGCATCCTGCTCGAAGCCTGAGGCGGGTGACGTCGGGCGGCGCCGGCGGGATGACGATTCCGGCGAGGGCATGCCGCTCGCCGTTTCGAGCATTTGCATGAGCTTGTCACCGTATCTAGCTGATGTTATGGTCATTTTGCCGTCCGGATCGTCAGCTCCGGCAGCCCGTCGGTGATCCGCGGGTGGCCCATGAAGGCGCGCAGCCCGCTCGCGCGACCTGCCTCATCGAGTTGGGAGTAGCCTTGAAACGTAACTCGCTGCCCTCCGGGCGCTTCGCCTTGACCGGCATGGCCGCGGCTGTCCTGAGCCTCGCCCTGACCGATGCGCAGGCACTCGGGCTCGGCCGGCTCAACGTGCAGTCGGCGCTGGGCGAGATGTTGCGGGCCGAGATCGACATCTCGAGCATGACGCCCGAGGAGGCCGCCAACCTGCGCGTGCGTGTCGCCACGCCCGAGGCGTATCGCGCGGCCGGCGTCGAATACAACCCGGTGCTGCCGGCCACCCAGGCGGCGCTGATGCGCCGCGCCGACGGGCGCCCCTACCTGAGGTTGACCAGCGACCGCGCGGTGCAGGAGCCGTTCGTCGACGTGATCCTCGAACTGACCTGGACCAGCGGCAAGCTCGTCCGCGAATACACGCTGCTGTTCGACCCGCCGTCGAACCGCGCACTGGCAGCCGCCCCCGCGCCGCTGCCGGCACCGGCCGCGCCGCCGGCCACGTCGCCGATCTTCACGCCGGCCACGCCACCGGAGCCGGCGCCGATCGCCACGGCGCCGCCGCCTCGTGTCGCCGAGCGGCCTCGTCCCGTGCCGGCGCCGCGCCCGCCGGCTCCGGCACCGGCCGAACCGAGGCCCGTGGCGCCGCCAGTGGCCGCAGCACCCGCACCCGCCGCCCCGCCGGTGACTCCGCCCGAACTCGCAGCGCGCCCGGCGGCGGCCGGCGCGACCGAATACCGCGTCCGCCCGGGCGACAGCCTCTCTCGCATCGCCGCCAAGACCGCCCGCGGCGTCTCGCTCGACCAGATGCTGGTTGCGCTGTACCGCAGCAATCCGCAGGCCTTCATCGGCAACAACATGAACCTGCTGCGCTCCGGCGCGGTGCTGTCGGTGCCGGGCCCGGAGGCGGCCAAGGCGATCAGCGCCGGCGAGGCGCGCGAGACAATCCACGCGCAGAGCGCCGATTTCGGCGCGTACCGGCAGCGCCTGGCTTCGGGCGTCGCGGCGGTGCCGGTCGAAGGCTCGCTGCGCCAGTCCGGCGGCAAGGTGCAGGCCACGGTCGACGACCGCAAGCAGGCCGCAGCCCCCACGCCCGACCGCCTGACGCTCAGCAAGGGCGCCTCGGCGGCTGGCGCGGCCGAGGAACTGGCCTCGAAGGAACGCGAGAAGAAGGACGCGGCGACACGCGTCGGAACTGTCGAAGAACGTCGACGAGCTGGAAGAAGCTCGCGGGCGTCGGCGGCCGCCGCGCCGGCCGCCTGCCACGGCCGCGCCGCCAGTGGCGCCACCGCCGCAGGTGGCCGCCAGCGCCGCGCCGGCGCCGGTGGTGGCTTCGGCACCGGTGCTTGCGTCGGCGCCGGTCGTCGCGCAGGCGCCGGCCGCGAGCGCCGCGCCGGTGCCCGCCGCTGCCAAGCCGGCTGCCAAGCCCGCGGCGGCGCCGGCCGAGGAACCGGGCTTCTTCGCATCGCTGATCGAAAACAACCCGCTGGCGCTGGCCGGCGGCGGTGCGCTGGTCGCGCTGCTGGCCGGTTTCGGCATCTACCGCGTCACCCGCCGCGCCAAGAAGGACAGCGGCGAGACCTCGTTCCTCGAGAGCCGGCTGCAGCCCGATTCGTTCTTCGGCGCCAGCGGCGGCCAGCGCATCGACACCCGCGAGGGTGGCGCGTCGTCGTCGATGAGCTATTCGCTCAGCCAGCTCGATGCGATCGGCGACGTCGATCCGGTGGCCGAAGCCGACGTCTACCTCGCCTACGGCCGCGACCTGCAGGCCGAGGAAATCCTGAAGGAAGCGCTGCGCAGCAGCCCCGAGCGCCTGGCGATCCGCACCAAGCTGCTGGAGGTGTACGCCAAGCGGCGCGACACCAAGGGCTTCGAGCTGCTCGCGACGCAGCTCTTCGCGCTCAGCCGGGGCGAGGGCGAGCACTGGGCCAAGGCGCAGGAACTCGGCCAGCAGATCGATCCGGACAATCCGCTGTACCAGCCGGGCGGCGCGCCGGTGCTGCCGCCGGGCGCGAGCGACCGCGTCACCGAGCCGCTCGGCGCGACCACGCTGCCGCAATCGGTGCTGCCGACGCCGTCGCAATACGACGCCGCGAATTCCGACCCGATGCCGCTCGATTCCTCGCTGGTCGACCTGGACCTGGACCTCGACGTAGATGCGCAGCCGACCGTGCGCGACCCGATCCCGCCGGCCGAGCTGCCGCGTACCGTGTCCGACGCGCGCACGCTGGAGTTCGAGTCCTTCCCCGACCTGCCGACCCGCCCGATCACGCCCGCCCCGCCGCCGCCGGCGCCGCCGGCCGCGGATTTCCCGATGGATTTCGACCTGTCGGCGATCTCGCTGGACCTGGAACCGACGTCGACGACGCCGCAGGCGCTGCTGTCCACCGACGGCAAGTCGATGGACAGCGGCTTCGGTGGCGACGACGACGGCGCCGACCCGTTGGCGCGCAAGCTGGATCTGGCCGACGAGTTCCGCCAGATCGGCGATGTCGAGGGCGCGCGCGACCTGCTGCAGGAAGTGGCCTCCAAGGCCAGCGGCGCCCTGAAGGCCAAGGCGCAAGCCATGCTCGACGAGCTGGGCTGATCGCCGGTGGCCGCCGCGCGGGGCGGCCGCACGGCCCGATCGGGCACTGACACCTTGGATCGCCGTCGACAACCCCGCGGGCCGCGCCGATGAGGCTGGCGCTCGGCGTCAGCTACCGCGGCCAGGCCTACCGAGGCTGGCAGAGCCAGCCCGGCGGCCAGACCGTGCAGGACCGGCTGGAGACGGCGCTGTCCGCCTTCGTCGACCAGCCGGTGCGCACGATCTGCGCCGGCCGCACCGATGCCGGCGTGCACGCGCTGAACCAGGTCGTTCACCTGGACGCGCCGGTCGAACGCGAGCCTTTCTCGTGGCTGCGCGGTACCAACCGCCACCTGCCGGCGGACATCGCGCTGGAGTGGTGCCAGCCGGTGCCTGACACGTTCCACGCGCGCAATGCCGCGCGCGGACGCCGCTACCGGTACCTGCTGCGCGAGTCGCCGGTCCGCACCGCGCTGGAAACCGGACTGGCCGGCTGGACCTTCCGCCCGCTCGACGCCGACGCGATGCGCGCCGCGGCGGCGCTGCTGATCGGTGAGCACGATTTCAGCGCGTTCCGCTCGGCCGAATGCCAGGCCGCATCGCCGGTCAAGCACCTGCGGGCGATCGGCATCGAGCGCCGTGGCGCGTACTGGCGCTTCGAGTTCGACGCCAGCGCGTTCCTGCACCACATGGTTCGCAACCTGATGGGCTGCCTGGTCGCGGTCGGCGCCGGAACGCAAGCGCCCGGCTGGCTCGGCGAGGTGCTCGCCGGCCGCGACCGCTCGCGCGCCGCACCCACCTTTGCCCCGGACGGCCTGTACTTTGCCGGTCCGTACTACGATCCCGAGCTCCAGATCCCGCAGCGGACGGCCGCGATGGACTGGTTGCCCTGAGCTGGCCGTGCGAGCGCCGCTCCGCGGCGTCCGACGACCACGCTCCGTTCCCTGCGCCGCTTCCCGCCCCGACACGGCGCCGCATCACCGCTCCCATGCCCCATCGCACACGCATCAAGATCTGCGGCCTGACCCGCGAGGCAGATGTCGACGCCGCTGTCGCCGCCGGCGCCGATGCCGTCGGTTTCGTGTTCTACGAGCGCAGCCCGCGCCATGTCGGCATCGAGCGTGCGGCCGAGCTGGCGCGCCGGTTGCCGCCGTTCGTCACGCCGGTCGGGTTGTTCGTCAATGCCGCGCCGGCGCAGATCGAGCGCGCGCTGGCCGCACTGCCGACGCTGCTCCTGCAGTTCCACGGCGACGAGTCGCCGGCAGACTGCCGCGCGCCCGGCCGGCCCTACCTGCGCGCGGTCCGGATGGCGCCCGGGCTCGATTTGCTAGACTTCGCCGCTTCGTATCCCGATGCACAGGCCCTGCTGCTCGACGCGCACGTCGAAGGCTACGGCGGCGGCGGAAAGGCGTTCGATTGGTCCCTCATCCCCGCAGGCGTGCGCTCTCCAGTCGTTTTGTCTGGTGGGTTGCATGCCGGAAATGTGATCGAAGGCATTCTTCGGGTGCGGCCCTGGGCCGTTGACGTGAGCTCCGGCGTCGAGATCGCCAAGGGCATCAAGGATGCCGAGGCGATGCGCCGGTTCTGTCAAGCGGTGGCCGACGCCGATGCGCGCCGTGCCGCTGCCGAATCCTGAAGGCATTCCCGCATGTTGAACTACCAGCAACCCGACGCGCGCGGCCATTTCGGCCCGTACGGCGGCACCTTCGTCGCCGAGACGCTGATCCACGCGCTCGACGAACTCAAGGCGGCCTACGCCGAGGCGCAGCGCGATCCGGCCTTCGACGCCGAATTCCGCTCCGAACTGGCGCATTACGTCGGCCGCCCGAGCCCGATCTACCACGCCGCGCGCATGAGCCGCGAACTCGGCGGTGCGCAGATCTACCTGAAGCGCGAGGACCTCAACCACACCGGCGCGCACAAGATCAACAACACGATCGGCCAGGCGCTGCTGGCGCGTCGCATGGGCAAGCCGCGCGTGATCGCCGAGACCGGCGCCGGCCAGCACGGCGTGGCCACCGCCACCGTCTGCGCCCGCTACGGCATGGAGTGCGTGGTCTACATGGGCAGCGAGGACGTGAAGCGCCAGTCGCCGAACGTCTTCCGGATGAACCTGCTGGGCGCCACCGTGGTGCCGGTCGAGAGCGGCTCCAAGACGCTGAAGGATGCGTTGAACGAGGCGCTGCGAGACTGGGTCACCAACGTCGAAAACACGTTCTACATCATCGGCACCGTGGCCGGCCCGCACCCGTACCCGGCGATGGTGCGCGACTTCCAGCGCGTGATCGGTGACGAATGCCTGGTGCAGATGCCGGAGATGGTCGGCCGCCAGCCCGACGCGGTGATCGCCTGCGTGGGCGGCGGCAGCAACGCGATGGGCATCTTCTACCCGTACATCCCGCACGAGGGCACGCGGCTGATCGGCGTCGAGGCGGCTGGCGAGGGGCTCGACACCGGGCGCCACGCGGCGTCGCTCTCCGCCGGTTCACCCGGCGTGCTGCACGGCAACCGGACGTACCTGCTGCAGGACGCCAACGGCCAGATCATCGAGACGCATTCGGTCTCCGCCGGGCTCGACTACCCCGGCGTCGGCCCGGAGCATGCGTACCTGAAGGACATCGGCCGTGCCGAATACGTCGGCATCACCGACGACGAGGCGCTGCGGGCGTTCCACTACCTGTGCCGCACCGAAGGCATCATCCCGGCGCTCGAATCGAGCCACGCCGTCGCCCAGGCGATGAAGATGGCGCCGACGATGCGCCGTGACCAGCACCTGCTCGTCAACCTGTCCGGCCGCGGCGACAAGGACATCAACACCGTGGCCGAACTCGACGCCCGCGCGCGGGAGAAGCGCGCATGAGCAGGATCGCCGCCACCTTCGACGCGCTGCGTGCGCAGGGCCGCAAGGCGCTGATCCCGTACGTGACCGCCGGCGATCCCTACCCGGACGCCACCGTCGACATCCTGCTGGCGATGGCGCGAGCCGGTGCCGATGTGCTGGAGCTCGGCGTGCCGTTCTCCGACCCGATGGCCGACGGCCCGGTGATCCAGAAGGCGTCCGAGCGGGCGCTGGCGCGCGGCGTCGGCATGCCGCAGGTGCTGGACATCGTGCGCGCATTCCG
The DNA here is from genome assembly GCA_044223035.1 of Piscinibacter sp. Lineage (GTDB taxonomy): Bacteria > Pseudomonadota > Gammaproteobacteria > Burkholderiales > Burkholderiaceae_C > JBGAMJ01. The sequence goes on along the minus strand of JBGAMJ010000096.1, from coordinate 8,798 downwards.
CCTGCGCGACGACCGCACCGCCCTGGTGCTGATGGGTTACGCCAACCCGATCGAGCGCTACGGCGTCGAGCGCTTCGTCGCCGATGCGCAGGCCGCCGGCGTCGACGGCGTGCTCGTCGTGGACTACCCGCCGGAGGAGTGCGAAGCCTTCGCCACGCTGCTTCGCCAGCGTGGGCTGGATCCGATCTTCCTGCTGGCGCCCACCTCCACCGAAGCGCGCATGCGCGAGGTCGGCCGCATCGCCAGCGGCTACGTGTACTACGTGTCGCTCAAGGGCGTCACCGGTGCCGGCCACCTCGACACCGCCGCGGTCGCCGCGATGGTGCCGCGCATCCGCGCCCACGTGAACGTGCCGGTCGGCGTGGGCTTCGGCATCCGCGACGCTGCGACCGCACGCGCCGTCGGCGCCGTCGCCGACGCCGTCGTGATCGGCTCGGCGATCGTGCAACTCCTCGAACGCCAGACGCGCGACGGCGTCGCCGACGCCGGTGGCCGATTCATTGCCGAGATCCGGCAAGCGCTCGACTCCCTGGAAGGAACCTCTTCATGAGCTGGCTGGAGAAACTGCTGCCCCCCAAGATGCAGCAGACCGACCCGAACGCGCGGCGCACCATCCCCGAGGGGCTGTGGATCAAGTGCCCGTCGTGCGAGACGGTGCTCTACAAGAACGACCTCGAGCAGAACCTGAACGTCTGCCCGAAGTGCGCGCACCACCACCGCATCGGCGCGCGGGCGCGCCTGAACGCCTTCCTCGACGCCGAGGGCCGCTTCGAGATCGGCCAGGAAGTCGTCCCGGTCGATCCGCTGAAGTTCAAGGACAGCAAGAAATACCCCGAGCGCCTGAAGGAAGCGCTGGAAAGCACCGGCGAAACCGACGCGCTGGTGGTCATCGGCGGCTCGGTGCACAGCCTGCCGGTGGTGGCGGCATGCTTCGAGTTCGACTTCATGGGCGGCTCGATGGGCTCGGTGGTCGGCGAGCGCTTCGTGCGCGGCGTGCAGGCGGCGTGCGAGCAGAAGATGCCGTTCGTCAGCTTCACCGCGACCGGTGGCGCGCGCATGCAGGAGGGCCTGCTCAGCCTGATGCAGATGGCCAAGACCAACGCCTCGCTGACCCGCCTGGCGAAGGCGCACCTGCCCTACATCAGCGTGCTGACCGATCCGACGATGGGCGGCGTGTCGGCCAGCTTCGCGTTCGTCGGCGACGTGGTGATCGCCGAGCCGAAGGCGCTGATCGGTTTCGCCGGCCCGCGCGTGATCGAGAACACCGTGCGCGAGAAGCTGCCCGAGGGCTTCCAGCGCGCTGAATTCCTGCTGCAGACCGGCGCGATCGACATGATCGTCGACCGCCGGGAACTGCGCGCGCGCGTCGCGTCGCTGCTCGCCAAGCTGCAGCGCCAGAGCGCCGACGCAGTCGTCTGAGCACGGTGCCCGCGATGCCCGAACCGGCGCCGGTGCCGACGACGCTGGACGGCTGGCTGCAGCGCTGCGAGCAGCTCCACCCGAAGGAGATCGACCTCACGCTCGGCCGGGTGCAGCGCGTGCTCGAGCGCCTGGGCGTTCGCTTCGCGTGCCCGGTGATCACCGTCGCCGGCACCAACGGCAAGGGCTCGACCTGCGCGATGCTGGAATCGATCGCGCTCGCCGCCGGCTACCGCGTCGGGCTGTACTCGAAACCGCACTTGGTGCATTTCGAGGAGCGCTGCCGCGTCGACGGTGCGATCGTCGCGGCCGACGAACTGGTGCCGCACTTCGAGGCCGTCGAGGCGGCGCGCGGCGACGTCGGCCTCACGTACTTCGAGTTCACGACGCTGGCGATCGCACGGCTGCTGTCGCAGCGCCCGCTGGACCTGGTGATCCTGGAAGTGGGGCTCGGCGGGCGGCTGGACGCGGTCAATGCCTTCGACACCGATTGCGCGGTGATCACCAGCATCGACATCGACCACGTCGCCTACCTGGGCCCGGACCGCGAATCGATCGGCCGCGAGAAGGCCGGCATCATGCGGCCGGGCCGGCCGGCGATCGTCAGCGATCCGCTGCCGCCGCGCAGCGTGGTCGACCATGCCACCGCGATCGGCGCCGACCTGCGGCTGGCCGGGCGCGATTTCCGCCATGCCGGGCAGGCGAACGAGCGCCAGCAGTGGTCTTGGTCGGGCCGGGCCAAGCGCTTCAACGCGCTCGCCTACCCGGCGCTGCGCGGCGCGAACCAGCTGCTGAACGCCGCCGGCGTGCTGGCTGCGTTCGAGGCGCTGCACGATCGGCTGCCGATCGGCGCGCAGGACGTGCGCCGCGGCCTTGCCCAGGTGCAGCTTCCAGGCCGCTTCCAGATCCTGCCCGGCCAGCCGACGCTGGTGCTCGACGTGGCGCACAACGCGCAGTCGGTCGCCGCGCTGGCGCTGAACCTCGACCAGATGGGGTTCTTCCCGCGCACCCACGCGGTGTTCGGCGCGATGCACGACAAGGACCTGTCGGCGCTGCTCTTACGGATGGCGCCGCTGGTCGACGCCTGGTATTTCACCGACCTGCCGACCGCGCGCGCCGCGAAGGCGGCCGAACTGCGCGACCTGCATGCCGGCGTCGCCGTGGCCGGGCCGACCGGCGTGGCCGTCAGCACCCATGCCGCGCCGGGCGAGGCGCTGGCCGCGGCCCGGGCCGCCGCCGACCCGGCTGATAGAATCGTGGTCTTCGGTTCCTTCTACACCGTGGGCGGCGTGCTGAAAGACGGGCCGCTGCGTCTCGAGGCGTCCCACCTGCGTTGATCCTGGCGCCGGGCTCCCGGCGACGCCTGCGGCGATCGCCGCCTCCCATCCCCCGTCGCACCGATCCGCAAACGGTCGCCCTGAAGTCCGCATCGCATGGGTTTGTTGTCGATCTTCCAGCGCCAGTCGCGCGCGGCTTCTCCCACGACGAGCGCCGATGCGGGCGTGGACGCGGTGCAGCAGGCGCGCACCCGCGCGCGGCGCCGGCTGATCGGCGCGGTGGTGCTGATCACCGTCGGCATCATCGGCTTCCCGCTCGTCTTCGAGACCCAGCCGCGGCCGATCCCGGTCGACCTGCCGATCGAGATCCCGCGCAAGGACAACCCGCCGCCGCTCGCGATGCCGGCACCTCGCGCGGCCACGAAACCGGCCTCGGCGCCGCCGGCGGTTGCGCTGGCCGAGCCGGCGGCCGACGAGGTGATCACCGAGAGCCGCGCCGAGGCGGGCGTCGACGCTCCGGCCGGCAGGCCGGCACCCAAGCGCGCGGAGAAGCCTGCCGACAAGATGCCCGACAAGCCGGTCGCCAGGCCGGCGGACCGGCAGGCTGAGAAATCGGTCGAGAAGTCCGCCGACAAGCCCGCTGAGAAGCCCGTCGAAAAAGCGGCCGAACGAACTGCCACGAAGCCACCGCCGCCCGCCAGTGCCGTGAAGGACGGAACGGCCAGGGAGGCTGCGCGCGCCCAGGCACTTCTCGAAGGCAGGCCGGCGGGCGCCACGACCGATGCGAAGGCCGATGCCAAGTCGGACGGCCGGTACATCGTCCAGGTCGGCGCCTTCGCGGACCCTGCCGCCGCCCGCGAAACCCGGCTGAAGATCGAGCGCCTGGGCCTCAAGACCTACACGCAGGTGGCCGAGACGGCGCAGGGCAGCCGCATCCGCGTGCGCCTGGGGCCGTTCGCATCGCGCGACGAGGCCGACCGTGCGCTCGCCAAGGCCCGCTCCGCCGGCGTCAGCGCGGTCGTGCTGACCCTGTGATGGATGCCGATGCCGCCCCACACCTGGGTCGATCTGGCACTGATCGGCGTGCTCGCCGTGTCGGTCATCGTCGGCTGGGTGCGCGGCCTGCTGTTCGAGGTGCTGTCGCTGGCCGGCTGGGTCGTCGCGCTCGTCGCGGCGCAGCATTTCGCGCCGGCCCTGGCACCGTACATCCCGCTCGGCAGCCCGGGCTCGTCGCTGAACCACGGCATCGCGCTGGTCTGCGCCTTCGTCGGCACGCTGGTGGCGTGGGGGCTGGCGGCCCGGCTGCTGCGGCTGGTGGTGCGCGCCACGCCATTGAGCCCGATCGATCGATTGCTCGGCGGGGCCTTCGGTCTGCTGCGTGGCGGCCTGCTGCTGCTGCTGGTCGCTGCCGTGATGGCCGTGTCGCCGTGGGCGGCGTCGCCCGCGTGGCGGCAATCCGCCGGGGCGATCTGGTTGAATGCGACCCTGCAGGGCCTGAAGCCGCTGCTGCCTCGGGAACTGTCCCAGCACCTGCCGTCCTGAACGCCGCGCCGCGGCGTCGGCGTCCGAAACCGGAGTGATCCATGTGTGGCATCGTCGGAGTGATCTCCAGCACGCCCGTCAACCAGCTCATCTATGACTCGCTGCTGCTGCTGCAGCATCGCGGTCAGGACGCCGCCGGCATCGTCACGATGCTGGACACCAAGTGCTTCATGCACAAGGCGCGCGGCATGGTGCGCGACGTGTTCCGCACCCGCAACATGCGGGCGCTGCCGGGCACGGTGGGGCTGGGCCAGGTGCGCTACCCGACCGCCGGCAACGCCTACAGCGAGGAAGAGGCACAGCCGTTCTACGTCAATGCGCCGTTCGGCATCGTGCTCGTGCACAACGGCAACCTGACCAACGCGCAGGCGCTGAAGAAGGAACTGTTCGACATCGACCGGCGCCACATCAACACCGAGAGCGACACCGAGGTGCTGATCAACGTGCTGGCGCACGAACTGGGCGTCGCGGCACGCGGCGAATCGATGTCGCCGGCGGTGGTGTTCGACGCGGTGCGCGCGGTGCATCGCCGGCTCAAGGGCTCGTACGCGGTGGTCGCGCTGATCGCCGGCCACGGGCTGCTGGCGTTCCGTGATCCGTTCGGCATCCGCCCGCTGTGCTTCGGCGAGGGCACCACGGCCGACGGCCGCGAGGTGATGGTCGCCAGCGAGTCGGTTGCGATCGAGGGCACCGGCCACACCGTGATCCGCGACGTGGCGCCGGGCGAGGCGGTGTTCATCGACCTGGCCGGCCGCGTTCACGCCGAGCAGTGCGCCGAGCATCCGGCGCTGCACCCGTGCATGTTCGAGTACGTGTATCTGGCTCGGCCGGATTCGATCATGGACGGCGTGTCGGTCTACCAGGCGCGGCTGAACCTGGGCGAATCGCTCGCGCAGCGGCTGATCTCGACGATCCGGCCGAACGAGATCGACGTCGTGATCCCGATTCCCGAATCGAGCCGCCCGTCGGCGATGCAGCTCGCGCAGCGCATCGGCAAGCCGTACCGGGAGGGTTTCGTCAAGAACCGGTATGTCGGCCGCACCTTCATCATGCCGGGGCAGGGCGTGCGCAAGCGCTCGGTGCGGCAGAAGCTGAACGCGATCGGCGTCGAGTTCAAGGGCCGCAACGTGCTGCTGGTCGACGACTCCATCGTGCGCGGCACCACCTCGAAGGAGATCGTGCAGATGGCGCGCGATGCCGGCGCGCGCAAGGTCTACATGGCCTCGGCCGCTCCGCCCGTTCGCTACCCGAACGTCTACGGCATCGACATGCCGACCAGCGAGGAACTGATCGCGCACAACCGCAGCATCGAGGAGATCCGCGCCTTCATCGGCGCCGACGCGCTGATCTACCAGGACGTGGCGGCGATGAAGAAGGTGGTGCTGGCGCTGAACCCGAAGCTCGACGGCTTCGAGGCCTCGTGCTTCGACGGCGAGTACATCACCGGCGACGTCTCCGCCGAGGATTTCGACACGATGGCCGCCCAGCGCCGGTCGCAGGGCGAGGACGACGAAGGCGCCAACCGCACGCGGCTCGCGCTGCAGAGCGCCACCGAGCCGGGCTGAACACCATGACGACCAAGAAGATCCCCGACACCGGGCTGCCGCCCGACCTGCGGCTCGAAACCCTCGCGGTGCGCGAGGGCCTGCCGCGCTCGCAATGGGGCGAGAACTCCGAAGCGCTGTTCATGACGAGCAGCTTCGTGCATCCCGACGCGGCCACCGCCGCGGCGCGCTTCGCCAACGAGGAGGAGGCCTTCGTCTACAGCCGCTTCTCGAACCCGACCGTCACGATGATGGAGCGCCGCCTGGCCGCGCTCGAAGGCACCGAGGCCTGCATCGGCACCTCCAGCGGCATGAGCGCGATCGCGCTGATCGTGCTGGGCCTGCTGAAGGCGGGCGACCACGTGATCTGCTCGCAGAGCGTCTTCGGCTCGACGATCAAGCTGCTCGGCGGCGAGTTCGCGCGTTTCGGCGTCGAGACCAGCTTCGTCTCGCAGACCGACGTCGATGAATGGCGCCGCGCGGTGCGGCCGAACACCAGGCTGCTGTTCGCCGAGAGCCCGACCAACCCGCTGACCGAGGTGTGCGACATCCGGGCGCTGGCGGGCGTCGCCCACGGCGCCGGCGCGCTGCTGGCGGTCGACAACTGCTTCTGTTCGCCGGCGCTGCAGCGGCCGGTCGAGATGGGGGCGGACATCGTCATCCACTCCGGCACCAAGTACCTCGACGGCCAGGGCCGCGTGATCGCCGGCGCGGTGTGCGCCAGCGAGGAGATCGTCACCGGCAAGCTGGTGCCGCTGATGCGCAGCATCGGCATGAGCCTGTCGCCGTTCAACGCCTGGATCGTGCTGAAGGGCATGGAGACGCTGTCGATCCGCATGCGGGCGCACAGCGAGCGCGCCGCGCGCGTCGCGGCGTGGCTGGAAGGGCAGCCGCAGATCGAGCGCGTGTTCTACCCCGGGCTGCCGTCGCACCCGCAGCACGAGCTGGCGATGGCGCAGCAGGGCGGCTCCGGCGGCGCGGTGGTGTCGTTCGTCGTGCGCGCGCGCGACATCGACGCGGCCCGCGCCAACGCCTTCCACGTGATCGACCAGACGCGCGTGTGCTCGATCACCGCCAACCTCGGCGACACCAAGACCACGATCACCCACCCGTCCACGACCACGCACGGCCGGCTCAGCGAGGCGCAGCGCCAGTCGGCGGGCATCACGCAGGGGCTGGTGCGCGTCGCGGTCGGCCTCGAGGACGTCGACGACATCCAGGCCGACCTGCTGCGCGGCTTGGCCACGCTGTGAGCCACCCGAACGCCGCCATGAGCCGTCCCGTCCGCACCCGCATTGCCCCGTCGCCGACCGGCTTCCTGCACCTGGGTACCGCGCGCACCGCGCTGTTCTCGTGGGCCTTCGCGCGCCACTTCGGCGGCACCTTCATCCTGCGCATCGAGGACACCGACGTCGCGCGCTCCACCCAGCAGGCTGTCGACCAGATCATCGAGGCGATGCGCTGGCTCGAACTCGGCTACGACGAGGGCCCGTTCTTCCAGATGCAGCGCCTGGACCGCTACCGCGACGTGATCGCGCGCATGCTCGCCAGCGGCAGCGCCTACCACTGCTACTGCACGCCCGACGAGCTCGACGCGATGCGCGAGGCGCAACGCGCGCGCGGCGAGAAGCCGCGCTACGACGGCCGCTGGCGCCCCGAGCCCGGCAAGACGCTGCCGATGCCGCCGGCGCACGTGCCGCCGGTGGTGCGCTTCCGCAATCCGGCCGAGGGCGAGGTGAGCTGGAACGACCTCGTCAAGGGCCCGATCACGATCGCCAACCGCGAGCTCGACGACCTGATCATCGCCCGCCCCGACGGCACGCCGACCTACAACTTCTGCGTCGTCGTCGACGACCTCGACATGCGGATCACCCATGTGATCCGCGGGGACGACCACGTCAACAACACGCCGCGGCAGATCAACATCCTGCGCGCGCTGCTGGCCGACGGCCTGGGCGGCGACGCCGATGCCGGCCTGCCCGAGTACGGCCACGTGCCGATGATCCTCGGCCCCGACGGCGACAAGCTCAGCAAGCGCCACGGCGCCGTCAGCGTGATGCAGTACGAGGAAGCCGGCTACCTGCCCGACGCGATGGTCAACTACCTGTCGCGCCTGGGCTGGAGCCACGGCGACGACGAACTGTTCTCGCGCGAACAGCTCGTCGAATGGTTCGACGGCCACCACCTCGCCCGCAGCCCGGCGCAGTGGGATGCAGCCAAGCTGAACTGGGTCAACGCGCAATACCTGAAGGCGACGGGCGACGACGCGCTGGCCGCGCATGTCGCGCGCCAGTTCGCGCGCCGCGGCCTTGCGCTTTCCGCCGGCGATACGGCGCGCCTGCCGGCGATGTGTGCGCTGTTCAAGGACCGTTGCGCGACGATCGTCGAACTTGCCGACTGGCTGCAGATGTACTTCGCGGATGTCCAGCCGAGCGAGGCCGATCTGGCGGCGCACGTCACCGACGCCGTGCGGCCCGCGCTGCGCAGCCTGCGCGAGCGGCTGGCCGAGGCCGAGTGGACCAAGCCGGCGCTTGCCGCGGAGATCAAAGCGGTGCTGGGCGCGCACCAGATGAAGATGCCGGTGCTCGCGCATGCGGTGCGCGTGCTCGTCTGCGGGCGGGCGCAGACGCCGTCGCTCGATGCGGTGCTGGCGTTGTTCGCGCGCGAGACCGTGCTCCATCGTTTGCGAACCGCCTGAAAATCTGTCTATAATCGTGGTCTTCGCTTGAACAGCGCAGCCTCCGATTCACGGCCCGCAAGCAGCAATGCAAGCAGTAACGACGGTGCCGGGAGTCGCCAGGGGGGTATAGCTCAGCTGGGAGAGCGCTTGCATGGCATGCAAGAGGTCAGCGGTTCGATCCCGCTTACCTCCACCACACAGGTGGCGCTGTTCGAGAGAAGGTGCAGTAAGACCGAGAGCGTTCTGTCCCCTTCGTCTAGAGGCCTAGGACACCACCCTTTCACGGTGATTACAGGGGTTCGAATCCCCTAGGGGACGCCAGGTTTCGCGGCGTTC
>JBGAMJ010000248.1:0-2320 GCA_044223035.1 Piscinibacter sp. | reverse complement strand
TCTACCGGAAGCTGCACAAGCTTCACATCGAAATCTCCCATCCCGACTGAGAGCCTGAGAGCGAATCCCTCACGCCCGCTCGTCACGCCATGGCGCCCGCCCTCGTCGTTGCGAATGCTCGCCATAGCCCGAGCTATGGCTGCGCTTCGCGCCTCGATGGCGGCCACCCTGGCGCGCCGCTCGGACGCGATCGATTCGCTCTCAGGCTCTGAGCCCGGACTCGGCGCCGCGGCGCCGTCGGCGACCGATCGCGGATCCGTCGGCGAACGAAGTGGCGCCGACGCGCGCATCGGCGCCGCGATCGGCGACGACGACAGCGGCGGAACCGACCCGAACGCCGGCCTGCCGAAACGCTCGCGCTTCGCCTGGTGCATCACCGGCTCGGGGCACTTCCTCGACGAATCGATGGCGCTGGCGCAGCGGCTGCCGGAGGTCGACCTGTTCCTGTCGGCCGCCGGCGAGGAGGTGCTGGCGATCTACCGCATGGGGCTGGAGACGCTGAAGCCGCGTTTCCGCGTGTTCCGCGACAAGACCGCGAGCGGCGTGCCGGTCGGCATGCTGTACGACGACGTCTACCACACGGTGGTGGTCGCGCCGGCCACCAGCAACACCGTCGCCAAATGCGCCTTCGGCTTCAGCGACACGCTGCCGACCAACATGTTCGCGCAGGCCGGCAAGCTGGGCATCCCGGGCATCGTGTTTGCGTGCGACACCGAACCGGTGGTGGTGACGAAGTCGCCGCACGACTGGGTCACCCTGCGGCCGCGCCGCATCGAACTCGACAACGTGGAACGCCTGCGCCGGATCGACCACTGCCGCGTCGTCGCCTCGCCCGCCGAACTGGAAGCGGCGCTGTCCGCGCGGCTGGCCGAACTGTCCCTCGCATGGAACACATCGTCTTCCTGACGGGACGTCTCGCCCAGCCGGCGCTCGAGCGCGTGCTGGCCGGCATCGAGCCGCCGGCCTTCACCTGGGAGGTGCGCGAGATCGGCCTGCAGGTCGCCGCGCTGATGACCGCCGACATGGTGCGGCGCCGCGTGCCGGCGCCGCTGGTCACCGAACGCGCTGGCGAGGCGCCGCGGCCGGCCGACCGGCTGCTGCTGCCGGGGCGCTGCCGCGGCGACGTCGACGCGCTGTCCGCGCACTACGGCGTGCCGGTGCAGCGCGGGCCGGAGGAGCTGAAGGACCTGCCGCGCTTCTTCAACCGCGCGGCGCGGCCGATCGACCTGTCCGAGCACGAGGTCGCGATCTTCGCGGAGATCGTCGACGCGCCGCGGCTCACGGTCGAGCAGATCGTCGAACGCGCCCGCGCGCTGGCCGCCGACGGCGCCGACGTGATCGACCTCGGCGGCCTGCCGTCCACGCCGTTCCCGCAGCTCGAGGACGCGGTGCGCGCGCTGAAGGCCGCGGGCCATGCCGTCAGCGTCGATTCGGTCGACACCGACGAACTGCTGCGCGGCGGGCGCGCCGGCGCCGACTACCTGCTGAGCCTGAAGCTCGACACGCTGTGGGTGGCCGACGAGGTGGCGGCCACGCCGGTGCTGATCGGCCGCGAACCGGCCGACGAGGAATCGCTGTTCGCGGCTGTGGCCGAGATGACGCGCCGCGGCCGGCCGTTCCTGGCCGATCCGATCCTCGACCCGATCCCGTTCGGCTTCACGCGGTCGATCGTGCGCTACCAGCGGCTGCGCGACCGCTTTCCGGAGGCGCCGATCCTGATGGGCATCGGCAACCTGACCGAGCTGACCGAGGCCGACACCAGCGGCATCAACGCGCTGCTGTTCGGCATCGCCGCCGAGCTGAACGTCGCCGCGGTGCTGACCACGCAGGTCAGCGCCCATGCCCGCCGCGCGGTGCGCGAGGCCGACTGGGCGCGGCGCATCATGCATGCCGCCGTCAGCCAGCGTTCGCTGCCGAAGGGCCTCAGCGACGCGCTGATGACGGTGCACGCCAAGCACCCGTTCCCCGACACGCCGGACGAGATCGCGCTCACCGCGGCGCAGGTGCGCGACCCCAACTTCCGCGTGCAGGTGTCGGCCGAAGGCGTGCACGTGTACAACCGCGACGGCATGCGGCTGGCCGGTGACGCGATGTCGCTGTGGCCGCGGCTCGGGCTCGAACACGACGCCTCGCACGCGTTCTACATGGGCGCCGAGCTGGCGCGCGCCGAGATCGCCTGGCGGCTGGGCAAGCGCTACGTGCAGGACCAGCCGCTGGACTGGGGCTGCGCGGTCGAGCGGGCCGCCGACGACCTGCAGGCCTGGTGCGCGCCCGGCAGCACGCTCACACACCGCGGCCCGACGCCCGGCGCGGCCCCACC